>NZ_JBBKBD010000021.1:0-34871 GCF_037890055.1 Lagierella sp. ICN-221743
TATGTTCCTTTCCCCCTTGAAAACCCCCTTTACCTCCAAACGACTTGGGGATATCCCCAAGACCCCTTTTGTAAAGTTGTAGGAAAGCTATGGCTTTCCTGGTTGGTGCCTAACGGCACCAATATTAGAAATTTTCTCTCTTCGCTATGTCATCCTGAACGGAAAATTTGCGTAGCAAATTTGTAGCTGAAGGATCTCGTGAACTTTCTATAAGAAAGTTCACGATAAACCTCTTAATATGTTTTTCTAAGTTTAGCAAACTTCTCACAACTCATCTTTCACTTCCAACTTCTTTGCTCTTACTTCTATTGAAGAGCCCCCAAACCCCAGTAAAATATGAAGAAAAATTTTTTTGATTTTCTTTGTTTTACAGTTTTGTTTCCAACATCTTAATACTACCAGATTCTTATTTCCCACCATGGTCTTACTGTATATGAGATTCTTCGACTTCAATTTTCTTGTTCCAAAAAAATTTCCGCTCAGAATGACATTCAGGATAGAATTTCGCCATATAACAACGAATCCATGTCGTTACTGTCATCTTGAGCAGAAAAAATTAAAAGAATTTTGCAGTCAAAATACTCCTGCCTTACAACATGTTATTAAAGAATTCAAAGTATCTTACTAAATAATATCCTGCTCCTGCTGAAATTAGATTTGCTATAAAGGCATATAACATAGGCATGGCAGGTTTTTTATTCTCTGGCAAGTTTTGATTAAGTCTTTTCTTATAAATAACTCCTTCTATTATAAACACAAAAATCTCACATGGTATAAAAATTATGGCAAATGCAAGGAAGCCATAAAAATACAAAATCAAACTTATTGCAAGGTTTAGTAAAACTTGTGTAAAAATATTTGTCTTTATTATGAGCTTTGTTTGATATTTTGTCGGTGTAAACATCATTAAGGCCACTAGGTATTCTATTATTATTGTTAGTACAAGTCTAAGCAAGAAACTTTTTATCTCTTTATTTATATCTCTAACCTTTGTAATACTTATTTCGTTATCAAAATAATAAACTTCATCTTTTAAGTCCATATCCTTATAGTTTAGTTTGAAATTCGAATTAAATGCATAGCGACTATATGGTTTTGAGATAAGTACGAGGTTTTGTTCTGGAAAGTAAAGTGCAATTTTAAAATTTTCCGGTGGATAATAGGACCAAGAGTATGTGTCGTTACCCTTAAGCAAATCTAAATTGCCTAAAAAGTAGTATCCGTCCTTGTCTTCAATGGATTTAAATTTATTAAATCCATCTTCTAAATAATCTTCATGGCTTTGCAGTTCTTTATCTTTTGAGAATGGCCCCGTAGATTCTTCTTTTGAGAGTAGAGTTATGTATACTTCTTGATTTTCTTTTAAATTATTTACTTTAATATTCACCGATGGCTTCGGTCCCATATCTGCCATGGAAGTGCTTGGCATAAAGACTAAAAGCATTAACAGCATTAAAATCGTCAAACTTTTTCTTTTTTTCATAATTGGCTCCTTATAAGTTATTAATGATATTATACCCCATCAAAAAAAGTAATTTTATAATTTGATATAAAATCTCTAACTTCCCACTTCTAATTTCTCACTAAAAAACACCCAAGGTAATCCTTAGGTGTCTTGTTTTATTCTTTTTCAAATTCGTAGTTGTACTGTAGTGGCTTTCCTGACTTAATTTGCTTGTCATAGTCTCTTAATATATCTCTAGCTTCTTTTGCTAGGAAGAATATTGCTATGACATTTGGTAACGCCATTAGTCCCATTGCTGTGTCTGCAAGGTCCCATACGAATCCTTCGTGTAGTGTTGTTCCGTAAAGTAAGAACGCAAGTACAACGAATTTAAACATTCCAACTATTTTTTTGTTTTTATTTACTAATAGTTTTATATTTGATTCTGCAAAGAAGTACCATCCAACTATTGTTGTAAGTGAGAAGAAGGATAGTGATACTGATAGGAAAATTTCACCAAATGAACCAAATCCTTGTGCGAATCCATTTTGTGTCATTAGTGTAGCTGTCTTTTCCATTGTCGCTGCAGGTATTGTTGGGTCATAGCTTCCTGATGTTAGTGAAACTAGAACTGTACACATACAGATTAGGAAAGTTGAAATAAACACTCCTATCATAGCTATGAAACCTTGTTCTGCTGGGTGGTCTGCTCCTGATACCGCATGTGAATGTGGTGTTGAACCCATTCCAGCTTCGTTTGAAAACAGTCCCCTTGCAACTCCAAATCTAATTGCTTCTTGAATCCCGATTCCTAGAATACCACCGTTAATGGCTTTAGGGTTAAATGCACCTTCGAAAACCATTTTTATTGCTGGTATTATGTTTGCTCTATAGAAAATTATTATTAATAGTGCTCCAAATACATATGCAAATGCCATTACTGGTACTACTTTTTCTGTAAAGCCTGCAATTCTTTCCATTCCTCCCGTAAGAACTGCTGCAACTACTGCTAGTAGTCCTAGTGAAACCCAAACTTTAGGTAGGTTAAATGATGTACTTACTGAAACTGCAACTGAGTTTGATTGTACCATTATACCTACAACTCCTAGGGCAACAACGCAGAAGAATGCAAATATATATGAAAGTGTCTTGTTCTTTAAACCATTTTTAATGTAGTATGCTGGTCCTCCAACAAGTTCTCCATTATTTAATTCTCTATACTTTTGTGCAAGTACCGCTTCCGCAAATATGGTTGACATTCCAAAGAATGCTGAAAGCATCATCCAAAACGCCGCTCCTGGTCCTCCAGATGCAACCGCTGTAGCAACACCGATAATGTTACCAGTTCCAACTTGTGCTGCAATTGCTGTTGAAAGTGATTGGAATGGTGTCATTCTTCCCGGTGGTACTTCAACTTTATTTATTATATCTCTAATCATTTTCTTTAGAGCTGGAAATACTCTCTTAAACTGTGGGAATTTTAATAGCACTGTCATATAGATACCAAGTCCTACAAGTCCAAATAAAAGTATATAATCCCAAAGAGCAACGTTAATATAATTTATGATTTTTTCTAGTAACTCCATTTAGTTAGTACTTTCCTCCTTGTTCTTAATATATCTTTCTGAAATTCTCCAGATTATCCATATGATTGCAGATCTTACAAATGCTGCTAAAAATATTGCTGAAAAGTTTTCTGTAACCAGTCCAAAATCAGACACTGAGTATCTAATTAATGATTCTGCTGCGTTTGCACCGAAGTCACAAATCATAAGTAACAGGATAATTGGATTATTTTGTTTTGGATCTTCTTTTCTAACAAGAATATAAAATAAAAGTCCATATGCAATATAAAAGAAGATTTCCAATGAGTAAGATAAAATAATTTTACCGTCTAGACCTGTTAAGAAAGATGCTTCTATAAGTCTCATTATAAATACGCCTAATCCTGTGGCACATGAAAGGGATATTGGGTTTATGTCTTCAAAAAGTAAAATACCAACTACCATAACTATAATACCCATAGAAACTCTTAGGTCTGTATCGCCTATGGAAAGGTTTAGAAGTGATAGTAAACTTGCCATAAGCACTATTTGTGATTGCTTTTTCATTTGTACTTCCTTTCGTTTATTTTAATAGTAAAAAAGAGATACTAATATCTCTTTTCTACCCTTATTACCTTAACTTGTAATTGGTTTATTGTCAACCTTTTCATTAAAAATCTGGTTCCAATAATCCGTAGTTTCCATCTTTTCTTTTATAAACCACTTTAACTACATCAGTTTCTGAATCTAGGAATACAAAGAAGTCGTGGCTAATAAGTTCCATTTGAAGAATTGCCTCTTCAGAGCTCATTGGCTTTAGGCCAAATTTCTTAACTTTTACAATCTTCTTTGCATCTTGAGCCTTGTCTTCACTTTCTTCTATATTTTCAAATCTAATAGTCTTTCCACTATTATATCTCTTTTGTAATTTTGTCTTATGCTTTCTGATTTGTGCTTCAAGGGAATCAACAACTCTGTCTAAAGAATTTCTAATGTCATCAGAAGTTTGTTCCGCTCTTAAAACTGCACCTGGTATGAGTATGGTCACCTCTGCTTTCTCTGAGTTTCCCTCTTTGCTATAAGTGATTCTTGCTTCAATGTCTTCTGCAAAGTACTTTTCAAGTTTGCTTACTTTCTTTTCAGACATTTCTTTTAAGTTGTCACCAACTTTGTAATTTTTTCCTACATGAGTAAATTTCATACAAATACCTCCTCTAATAGTCTTTCAACTATTTCTTGTATTTTATTTATACCCAAAGGCATAATTTGTAATCCTATATTTATTCAATAATCTCTAATTTTTTCTTTGGATTATTTTCTTGTGGATAATGTGGAGAACTTTGTGGAGAACTGTTTTTCTAAACCCTTATTATGTTTATAAGTCTATGGAAAACTTATTTTAGTATGTAAATGACAGTAAAAATTATACAAATTGTAAAAAACATGAATAAGTTAAGTCACCTTTTACAGTATAAAATAAATTTTTATGAAATTTTTCGTAGTTATGTTATGATAGATGGGAACTTTTATTATATTAGATAGGTGATTTAATGGAGAAAAAGAAAGACTATAAATTAATTTTCACTAAAGATTTTTTAAAAGAGTTAATAACAAGAATTAAAGTTGACGATATTATGGTTATGTCCTATCAAGTAAGCTACAATCTCTTACTTGCGGTTATACCAACCTTCGTTATTATAATAAATATAATTATTGCATTCATGTCAGAAAACTTAGCGTATATAAATGATTTGGTAAACAAACTTCCTGAACAAGTACAGCCATTTTTAAATTCAATTCTTGACTTTATAATAACCCAAAGGTCAACTGGAGTGCTTTCCGTCGGAGTTTTAGCTGCCTTCTACACAGCATCAAGAGGCATAAAGGCAATGAGAAAGGCTTTTGACAAGTCCTTCAATAAGGATACCTATGACAAGTCCTTTATAAAGGATCAAGCACTATCAGTGTTTTTTACACTGCTTTTCACACTTGTTATAGTGGCACTTATATTTGGAATGGCTTCAGGACCAGAACTATTAAAAAAAATACTAAAGGTTTTAAATATCCCAAGAGATGTAATAAACGAACAATTTATAAACGCATTAAGAGTTCTAATTCCCCTGGGAATAATGATTTTAGTATTTACAGTAGTTTATATAATCGGTGCATCAGAGTCAATAACAAAGCTTATTCCTTTTAAGCCAGCATTTTTAGGAGGACTTTTGGCAACAGCACTATGCTCCTTAATCAGCTTTGGCTACGGAACTTACGTTTCAAAATTTTCCAATATGCAGTCCATCTATGGACCACTGGTAGGAATAATGATATTTTTGATTTGGATAAACTACATCGTTCTTAGCATACTAATTTCCGGCGAGTTTATAGCCACAATACTTTGTAAAATCTATGGATATGGAATAAACGAAACAGATAAGCTTGAAAGAAAAGTAGAGAAGAAAAAAATACTATCATTTTTGTCAAAACAAAAAGACTATCATGAAAATAAATAAAAAATAGGCCTTGGATAACCAAGGCTCTTTTTTATTCCAATGAATTTTGATATCCTTCAAGTTTAGAAGTACAGTGAGGACATCTAGTAGCTCCAATCGCTATTTCTGTTTCACAGAATGGACAGCTCTTTGTTGTAGGAGCCATTTCAGGTTCTTTTCTCTTGAATTTATTCATTGATTTTACAATTAAGAAAAGTATAAATGCTATGATTATAAAGTTTATAACTGCTTGAATAACTGCACCATATGGTATTTCTACTCCAGCTACAGTTGCCATTAAATCTTCGAACTTAACACCTGCAGTTGCTGCAGATACGATATTCATTAAAATAGTTACAATTGATTCCACAATTTTACCAAAAGCACCAGCTATAATTACCCCTATAGCCATGTCCATTACATTGCCCTTCATGGCAAATTCCTTAAATTCTTTTAACATAGTTTCACCCCCTATTATTAGATTCTACCCTTACATACTATTCTAAAACATAAAAAAGACTCCCTCGCATATTGCAAAAGAGTCTTAATCACTGACAAAACTTGTAGAAAGATTTTCGCTGAGAATAATTTCCTCTATAGTTTTAAAGTTGCCTTCTTTTTTAAGTTCAAGAAAAGTTTCTTTATATACAGAAGTAACATCTTCACTATCCTTATTTAAAATTTTAACACCATCTTCCTTAGATAATCTATCTAAAGATTTTTTAAGCAATTTGTTGTCGTAGTTGTTATTAGAAAGAAAAGTATTTAAAGCCATTTCCTCCCTAACTTTCTCAATCTCCACGTTCTTGTAAATAAGACTTCCCCCTAAAATTAAATTTAAAATCAGAGAAAGGCACAAGATAAAATTCTTTTTATTTTTAATCATTAATGAGCATTTCCTTGATCTAAATTTTCTTCACTATTAGGCCCATAACCTATGGAAATATCTTTTTCAATCATAAGTTCTGTTATGCCGTCATAATCCTTCTTTTCATAAAGCTTTAATAACTCATCCCTGTACAGATCAGTTACATCCTTACTAGTTTTATTTTCAGTTATATTTGCATTTTCTCCCTTTTTAAGAGCTTTCATGGCATCATCCGTGCCACTGTGGTCCTGAGGCTGTGCCTTGTCCACATTGGTAATAAGCTCCTCCATGGACATCTTCGCAACAGTTTTTTCCAAATTTATAAACTTATATGCGAAAAAACCATTAAAACCCAAAGATATTATTAAAAGCAGTCCTAAAACCTTTTCCTTGTTTTTCATAATAACCCTCCTTTTAGTGGTTAATCGTATTATACCCATATAGATATAAACAAGCAATTTTGTTAAGAAGTGAGATTTGAGAGGTTGGAGAAGTTGGAAAAATAATTTACATGACGAGAATTAACGAGATTTTCTTTTAGAAAATCTCGAGATTCTTCGACTCGCTACGCTCGCTCAGAATGACACGACCGGGGGGTATAATATTCCCAATAATGTGCCGTAAGGCACCAATCAGGAAAGCCTTAGCTTTCCTACAGCTTTCCAAACGGGGTCTTGGAGATATCTTTTAATAGAAGTGAGAAGTTGGATGTGAGAAATTTTAGAAAACACAATTATATAACAAGAAGAAAATCCAACAAGATTTTCTTCTAGTTATTAAGCAGGTTTTCAGGACGGCCAGTCCTGAATCGTTTGGAAGGTAAGAAAAAGGGGATTTCAAGGGGAAAGCGATAGAAACCATACGAAAAGGTTTCTTAGCTTTCCCCTTGGTTAAATGAAAGACTATTTTAAAAATAAAAAGGTCGTAGGGTATAACCCTACAAAACACAACAATTCAATATACTTTTTCGGAAGCTTTTCAACGAAAAGCTTCCGAGATGTTTCGACTTGCTGTCGCTCGCTCAACATGACAGCATCGGGTGTTTCACTTTTCGTAGGGCAAAACCCTACAAAATAAAAATGGAAATAAAATTCTGCATTAAAAAAGCTCTTTTAAAGAGCTTTTCAAAAATTGGCACCCCCAACCGGACTCGAACCAGTGAATCTCCCTTAGGAGGGGAGTATTATATCCAGCTTAATTATGGGGGCTAATATATATTTAGTAGACTCTTAGTTCTTAGACCAATATCTCTGCCAAGTCTTTTTAATCTAACTGAAAAACTGGCTTTGTTGTAATCTTGTCTAACAACTAGGTCAACATCATATACTTTACCATTATTGCCTTTAATATTCAATACCCCGACTTTGTCTCCCGCTTTGAAAGGTCCGCTTTCTGTCACTTGATATTTCTGTCCTACGATGAAGTTGTTATTCTTGTCGTAAACAGCTTTTTGGTCGGTTTCTGGATAGATATCTATATATCCTTTGTCAATTGAGTTTACATATATCTTTTGATAAACTTTGTCATTGTCTATAATTGGTCCGTTAACGTAGTTTCTTGTAATATAGTCTACGATTTCTCCAACTATTTTCTGTCTGTCCTGTGGACTTCCTGCACCCATTATAACTGCTAAAAATCTTTCATTCTTTAATGTTTCATTTTTTAATGGTCTAAATGTTGAAATAACACAGTATTTTGCAAGGTCTGTGGTTCCAGTTTTAAGTCCGTCCACTCCTGGTTCTATTCCAACTAGTGGAATGGTTGTCGGTTTATCTATTTTATATTTGCTATTTACATATCTTGTCATTGAAGAAAGTTCAATGATTTCTGGATAGGTGTCGAGAACGTATTTTGCCATTTTATAAACATCTCTTACTGTCATTGAGTTTTCTGTATTTCCTTCTGGAAGTCCCGTTGAGTTTATAAAATGTGCTTTTTCAAGTCCAATCTCTTTTGCTTTTTCGTTCATAAGATTTACAAAACTCTTTTCGTCTCCTGAAACTTTAACTGCCAATGTATATGCAGCGTCATTTCCTGAAACTACTATAAGTCCTTCTAGTAAATCATTTACCGTTACTTCCATGTCTGGTTGTAAATGCATTGAAGACCCTGGCACTTGTGCCATATCCTTTGTGATTTTAACAACGTCGGATACCTTTAGTTCTCCTGTGGATATTTTTTCCTTTACTATAATATATGTCATAAGCTTTGTGATACTTGCAATGTACACTTCTTCGTCCATTTTGTTTCCACTTATAAAGCTATCTGTGTCGTAGTCCAAAATCATATATCCCTTGGTTCTTGGACCAAAGTGAAGTGGAGACTGCGCAAATGAAACTTGTGGAACAAGTAACATAAAAGCCAAGACTAATGATAAAATCCTCTTTTTCATATTTCCTCCCAATTACAATATATTATATTATATCACAAAGGAGGTCTTTGCAAAGAAAATAGCCCTTATATAAGGACTATTTTATGATTATTTTTCTATTTTTTTAAAGTTTCCCATGTATGGAACTAGTGCATCTGGAATTGTAACTGAGCCGTCTTCATTTTGATAGTTTTCTAATATGGCTGCGAAAGTTCTTCCAATGGCAAGGCCTGATCCATTAAGGGTGTGAAGGTATTGAACCTTTTTGTTTTCATCTCTATATTTTATATTGGCACGTCTTGCTTGGAAGTCTAAGAAGTTTGAGCATGAAGAAATTTCTACAAATCTTCCATAGCTTGGCATCCACACTTCCACATCATAGGTCATGGTTGAACTAAATCCTAAGTCACCACTACATAGTTTTACAACTCTATATGGAATTTTTAAAAGTCTTAATACTTCTTCAGCGTTGTCAGTTAATTTTTCAAGTTCATCAAAAGAGTTTTCTGGTTTTACAAACTTAACCATCTCAACCTTGTCAAATTGGTGGTTACGAATAAGACCTCTAGTGTCCCTTCCTGCAGATCCCGCTTCTGCTCTGAAACAAGGAGTGTATGCAGTGTAGTAAATTGGTAACTCATCTCCGTCTACAATCTCGTCGGCAAGTAAATTTGTTACTGGAACCTCTGCAGTTGGAGCTAGATACATATCCTTTTGAGGTACATAGAACATGTCCTCTTCAAACTTAGGAAGTTGACCAGTTCCAAACATTGACTTTCTATTTATAAGCGCAGGAACCCATACTTCTTTGTAGCCATGTTTTTCAACATGAAGGTCGATCATAAAGTTTAATAGTGCCCTTTCAAGCCTTGCACCCATTCCCTTAAATACAGAAAATCTACTACCAGATATCTTTGAGCCCGCTTCAAAATCTAAAATACCTAAATCAGTACCAATATCCCAGTGAGCCTTAGGTTCAAAGTCGAATTTAGTAGGTTCACCCCAAGTTTTTATCTCTTCATTTTCACTGTCATCCTCACCAACAGGAACAGACTTGTCAGGAGTATTTGGAATTGAAAGAAGAAGCTCTTTTATTTTTTCATCAAGATCATTAACAACTTCGTCCATTTCCTTAATTTCATTTGAAAGCTCTTTCATTTGAGCAAAGATTTCAGTGGTGTCCTTGCCTTCCTTTTTCATCATAGGCACTTGCTTTGAGATACGGTTTTGTTCCGCCTTCTTGCTTTCAACATCAGCTATGATTTCCCTTCTCTTTTCATCAAGAAGAATTACCTTTTCAATTGGAAAGTCTCCCCTTCTTGTAGAAAGTGCCTTAACAACTTCCTCTTTGTTGTTTCTAATCCTCTTAATATCTAACATAATTCCTCCTCAAATAAGCTATTTTTTAAAAATTTCTAATATTTTGGAATAAAAAAATCCCGCTCCACAAAGGGACGAGATTACCCGCGTTGCCACCCTAATTACAAAAATGTCACTTAATTTGGCCTGACTCCAAGACGGATTCAATAGTTCAGCATATGACCTTGCACCATCCGGTCACTCTCTAAAAAGCATTCCTACCTACTACTTCTTTTCAACATCAATATTAATTTACTTTAGTATATCATAGCCGTGAAGAAGAAGCAAGGAAATATCTTTCCTTGCTATCTTTCTTTTTGTTTTATTTTATTTTTTAGGGTTACACCCTACGACCCTTTTTATTTCTAGTATATTCTTTCTCTCCTTGAAATCCCCTCTTTCTTACCTTCCAAACGACTCGGGGCCAGCCCCGAGACCCCGGTAGGAATATGGAAGAAAATCTTTTGGATTTTCTTCTATTTAATAATTATGTTTTCTAAAATTTCTCACACCTAGCTTCTCACTTCTATTTTTACAAATCAAAGTCAACTTCAAAGCCCTGTTCTCTAATTCCTCTAATAAATTCTTCTTTATCTATAGTACCATTTTTAATGGCTTCTCTTATTCCCGGGCCTACGGCGATAGTAGGCGGATTATTAGGATCAATCTTAGCGCTTAGCTCTGATGGCTTCCATCCTTTTTGACACCACATACGAGTATTGTTGTTACACTTTTGAAAAAGTTCTGTAAGTCTTTCAAATTGCTTTACAGTCAATTCAACTCCCACTTCAGAAAGTTCCTCTGTAATATGTTCAAATATTTTTAATGCATTAAAATGACCTAGGTTTAATTCATAATTTATTTTTTTCATAATCTTTTCCGCTTCTGTTCCTGAATATTTTTGGCGTAAGAACTCCTTTTCACTTTCTCTTTTTACATAATCTATTTCAAAGCGTTCATGTAAATTTAAAAACGAGAACTTGCTAAGTCTTTTTCCTTTATTTTTATTTGGAATCTCCTCTTTATATTCAATCACTATTGTTTTAGCAGTGGATTTTAAATTTGAAATAAAATTATATAGATTAATTTCTTCCTGAGTCTTTTTAGGATTTGCATATGAAAGAAAATCTTCCGGCATTGCAAATGGCCTGTTGTCAATTTGTTCAAGAAGTATATATATTGATGCATGCTTTCCATATCCACGACCTACAAGCTTTTCTGACACTATAAACATATTAAGATCTTCATCAACTTCATCGATGAATAGCTCACAAAATTTGTATACATAATATGGTTTAACTTCTCTTCTTGCTATCTTTGCAAATTCTACTATATCTTTTCTACGAAGATTTGGCTTATCTTTTAAAGCCTTAAACACTTCCCACGCATGTCTAAGTTCAATTATGCCATAGAGATTTGCACAGGCTGAGAAAAATTCATTTAAAAAGTATTGAGATTCTTCTGATAATCCAGATTGTTTATACAGTCTTTCTATTGTCTTTTCTGATAAGGGCTTAGGGTATGACATTTTTTCTTCCTTTCTCTATATAAGTTTTAGAATTGTTCTAATTTAATTTATTATACCATCAGTAAAAATCAATTACATTGTTTTGCATATATTTGTCAATATAAAACAAATTGAAATTCATACAATAGTTGATTTAAATTACAAAATAAACGATAAACGTTTAAAGTTGCTTTTTAGAAATTTTTTGCTCTGAATGTGTCGCGAGGAAGTTTCATTTCTAAAGAAAAAACTATAATAAAAAAGAAGAGGGACTATATCTCTCTTCTATCTTCAATCGCTCTAAATATTGACATTTCATCAAAGTAGTCCAGGCTCACTCCTATTGGTATACCCTGGGCAATTTTTGTAACTTTTACGCCATATGGTTTTAGTATTTCTGAAATAAGTCCCGATGTAAATTCTCCATCTGTTGTTGAGGACAGTGAAAGGATAACTTCTTTTACCTCTCCAGTCTTTACTCTTTCAACTAGTGAGTCTATATTTAATTTCTCCGGACCAATTTCATTTCTCGGTGACAACAGTCCACCTATTACATGGTACAGCCCTCTGTACTCCCTAGCTTTTTCAAGGGAGATTATATTGGAGCTGTCTTCCACAACTATAATCGTCGTTCTGTCTCTACTGTCATCACTACAGATGTCACAAAGGTCGTCATCTGTAATATTTCCACAAACCTTACATGGCTTTATATTTTCTTTTACATTTACTAAGGTCTTGGCAAGGTCTAAGACCTCCTCCTTGTCCATTTCAACTATTTTAAAGGCCAGTCTTCTTGCTGATTTTCTACCTATTGTTGGAAGGGATGACAGTTTTAGTATCAACTCTTCCATATCTCTTGGATATAGTGCCATTTAATCACCTAAAATAATCCCGGAATATTTAAACCTCCGGTAAATTTACCCATGGATTCTTCTGTTGCATTATTAACTTGGTTTAGCACGTCATTAACTGCAACCATTAATAAATCTTGTAACATTTCCA
Organism: Lagierella sp. ICN-221743; assembly: GCF_037890055.1. Classification (NCBI taxonomy): domain Bacteria; kingdom Bacillati; phylum Bacillota; class Tissierellia; order Tissierellales; family Peptoniphilaceae; genus Lagierella; species Lagierella sp. ICN-221743. The sequence goes on from NZ_JBBKBD010000021.1 coordinate 12,585, forward strand.
CATCGTCAGGATCTACAACTTCTTTATCTATGTTTACAGATACAACTTCTCTCTTTCCATTCATGGTAACTTCTACGCTTCCACCACCTGCAGATGCAGTAAACTCAGTTTGTTCAACCTTTTCTTGAGCCTCTTCCATATCCTTTTGCATCTTTTGCATTTGCTTCATCATATTGTTCATGTTTGGCATTCCGCCTCTTGGGAATCCACCTCTTTTTGCCATAATAATCCTCCTATATAAAATCTATATTTTCTTTTCCAAAGACATTTTTAAGCGTCTCTATATTTTCTTCTCTTCTTTTCTTTGCCAGGTCTTCGTAGTCCTCTTCAAGGCCAATAAATAGTTCATAGTCTTCGCCTAGGGTCTTCTTTATCGCATTTTCAACCTTTTCCCTATTATTTATTATCATGCCCATTCTGGTGTCTTTGTTTCTAAACAATATGGAAACTCTCTTGCCGTCAATAAATTTATGGGTTGCTGAGTCCACAAAGCCTGCAAGCATTTTGCCAGGGATATTTTCTAAAAGTTCATCCCAGTTTTCAATTTCTCTATATTTTTTGTAAAGTTCTTGTTTTGGTTCTTCCAAACCTCTAGAACTATCTATATTTTCTAATTCTTTAGCAGCTTCGTCAAAAGTTTCCTGTGGTTCTGGTTCTGTTTCTGGTTCTACTTCTGCTTCAGTTTCTAAAGTATCTTTTTGAACTGTTAATTTTACATCTTCAACAGGCTCCACACTAGAACTTTTGCTAACATATACTGGCCTATCTTTAAGTTGTTCTAACTTTTTCTCAAGGCTTTCCACTCTCTCCATTAAGAACTTTATCTTTGATGAGTCCTCCTTTGGTTCGTAGTAGTCAATAAGCCTTCCTATAAGGATTTCTCCAAGTATGTTTGGGTTTTGAGTGTTTTTTAATTTAACCTCATAGTCCAAAAGTATATTTAAAGATTCTACAATCCTATTTGTTGAAATCAGTTCGCTTTGATTTTTCAAAAGCTTCTTCGACTCAACCGTCTCTTCCACAAAGTCATCTAGACCTTCTTTTATATAAAGTAGGTTTCTAAATTGGTTTTGTATATCTTTAAAAACTCCCGCAATTACCTTGTCCTTGGTTATTTCTCGGTAAAGTTTCAAACTCTTCTTGTAGTCATTTTCAATTATCTTTTCCACTAGATAAAAAATCTTTCTTCTATCTGCAAGGCCTAGGTCCACTACGAGGTCGTCTATGGTAATCTCTTTTTTCCCTAAGGATAAAACCTGATCCAAGTTCGAAAGGGCGTCTCTCATGGCGCCGTCCGCTTCATTTGCCAGCTCTACCAGTGACTCCTCGTCTATTTTAACACCAAGGTCATTTGTAATCTTCTTTATATTTTCAATAATATACTTTGAATCCATTCTGTTGAACTCAAATCGTTGACAACGGGATAGAATTGTTTGAGGAATTTTTTCAATCTCTGTAGTTGCAAGGATAAACACAAGATGTTTCGGTGGCTCCTCCATAATCTTTAAAAGAGCGTTAAAGCCTTCGTTTGTAATCATGTGGGCCTCGTCTATAATATATACCTTGTACTTAAGATTTGCCGGCGGAAAGATTACCTTGTCTCGAAGGTTTCTAATATCTTCAATACGTCTATTTGACGCCGCGTCCATTTCAACTATGTCAAAACTCTCTTCACTTAAAATCATCTTGCAGTTTTCACATTCATTGCATGGTGATCCATTCTGTGGGTTAAGGCAGTTTACCGCCCTTGCCAAAATTTTTGCACAGCTTGTCTTTCCCGTTCCCCTTGTGCCGGAGAAGATATATGCATGGGATATTAAATTGTTCTTAACTTGATTTTTCAAAACCTCCGTAACCTGTTCCTGTCCCAGAACTTCGTCAAAGGTCTTTGGTCTATACTCTCTATAAATCGCCTTTCTCATATTCCCTCCACATAGATACAATTATATCATATGAGGGCAAATAAATAATTCAAATAAAAAAAGGGATTGCTCCCTTATTTTTTGAAAATATTTTTTAAAAAGCCCTTCTTAATCGGCATGGATATTTTAAACTTGCCCTTTAGGGTTTCAGGAAGTTTCTCCACATACTTTTTAGTTTCTTCCTTGTCGCCATAAATCTTATATAAATTCGCCATTATAAAGTCGTATAAAAACTGTGGTACCACAAGTTCTTCACGATTTATATTTAAAATCTTATCCATATGCTCTTTTGAAATAGAATTTTCTTCATAGGCCCTAATATATATTTTGTAAAACTCTATGGTGCTACTATCTTCAAAGGAGCTCATATCGTCGATTTTTTCCTTGGCGTCTTTGAAGTCGAACTCTTTTTTATTCCAAACTTCCCTTGCTATTAGTTCAGATACTCTAATAACTTCCGTTGAATAATCAAAGCCATATTCTTTTAGACCATCGTAGTCCGATGAAAAATCTCCCTTTGAAAGCTTTTCAAAATAGTTATATCTCTTTTTATAAAACTCCTCTTCAATTTCTTCGCTGATATTTGGATTTTTGAAATTTAAATTTGGAAGGTTGATTATATCATCATACTCTTCCTTTGAGACATTTTCGTAAGGAGCAATGGGAACTTTTCTTATAATATAATCAACAACTTCCTTTGGAAGTACCTTGTAATTTTCCCTAAGATAATTTAAAACCTCATCCTTTAGGCTAGGCTCTTCCAAAAGCAAATTGAAATTTAAAGCTTCCTTCCAATTTGACATCTCCCTAGCGTAGTCACTGCGCCTTTTTATATCTGAAAACTTAACGAGAATATGCACATAGTCATTTAAAATTCCCTCTTCCCTTAAAAAGTCCACCAGATTATTTGACAAGTATTCATAAATCCTTGAAATATATCTCTTCTTCGTCTTTGTAAGAGGGTCTTTATCCCTTCCTTCAAGCCATATTTCGTAGGCTGTGTCATATTCCTTTGCATTGTAATACACATAGCCTTCCAAAAAGTTTTCCAAGTATTGTGGCAAGTGGTCCACGCTTACATCTTCAAAATCAATTTCCGTACTCTTTTTCTCCAAGAGTTTTAAATAATTTTCATAAAATTTTGAATTTGGAAACTCCCATCTCTCTAAAAAGGTCTTTAAATGTGAAAAGTTCTCTTCCCTTTCAATGTCCTTTAAAGTCAAGAAGGACGCCTTTAGTCCAAGCAGATCCCTGTCTTTGTGGTTTAGTTTTGCCTCGTGGGAAAATCTAATGTCATATTCATTAAAGTTAAGCGAACCCTTCTTAAGTAAAAAGTATATTTCCATCCTCGTCTTATAAAAGTCCAGTTTTTCTTTATTAGACAAGTCTTTTATATCGTATACTTCAAAGTTTGGAAGTTTTTTTATTTCACTTTTTATATTGCCCTCATTAAAAATGGGAAAGTTTTCAACAATAAAACTTAAAACATCCAAGGGAATGGCAGAATAATTTGTAACCACAAACTTCTTTAGCGTCTTATTTATATTGTCCTTTAAGACAGATGAAATTTCTTCATAAAACTCCCTGTACTTCTTCCAGTAGTCATATGAAGATATGTCATTGAAATCATTTGAAATATTCAAATTCATTATACTTAAATTTTTTTCTTCACCTGTGTCCTTCATCAAATCACCTGTCCATTTTTTAATTCCTATAATTAATATAACTTAAAAACTAGATAAGTACAATAAAAAGCCTGTTGTGGTTTTCCACAACAGGCTTTCTTTTTTCCTTTATTCTATAAATCGTCTTCTATTACTGATGACTTTGAATATGCTGAAACTTTTCCTTCAAAGAAGTCAGTCTTTACGAAGTTTGGATCTGAATATTCACTTACCCATGTCATTGACTCTGGTTCTTTGTCATGTCCATCGTAAATCTTTCCAAGTCCAACTGCCTTACTTCTCAAGTTTCCAAGATATTTCAAATATCCTGACACCATTTCCATAGTTAGTCCTTGGATTGAGTCTCCAATTGCATACTCTGCCCAAGCTATTTCTTCTTCAACGCCCTTCTTAATCATCTCTTTAAAGAAGGCATTGTTTTCATCTGTAAATATTTCAGGTTCTTCTTTTTTTAGCTCTTGAATTATATTTCTAAACAGCCATAGATGTGAGTTTTCATCTCTATTAATATATCTTATCTCTTGAACTGTTCCTGGCATCTTGCCTATTCTACCAAGGGAGTAGAAGAACATAAATCCCGAATAGAAATAGATTCCTTCAAGTATAAAGTTTGCAAAGCAAGTCTTAACTAAGTTGAATTTAGTTCTATTTTCGTAGAAGTCGTTGTACTCGTCTCCTATAAATTTATTTCTCGCAAGTAAATGTGGGTCGTCCTTCCATTGATAAAGTATTTCGTCCCTTTCTTCTGGTGAACAAACCGTATCCAAAATATATGAGTAGGATTGTGAGTGAACCGCCTCTTGGTATGTTTGAATGTTTAAACATAGATTCACTTCGTTTGCAGTTATAAACTCTGAAACATTTGGTAGGTTTGCAGTTTGGATTGAGTCTAGGAACACAAGGAATGAAAGTATCTTGTCATAGGCTCTCTTTTCGTTTTCGTCAAGCTTTCTATAGTCCTTCACATCTTGGTTTAGGTTTATCTCTTCTGGAATCCAGAAGTTATTCATTGCCAGGCGGTACCAGTCACTAACCCATGGGTACTTGATGTTATTAAAGTCGTTTAGGTTTGTGGTGTTACCATTAATCATTCTTCTCTTTGAAAGCTCTGTGTCGCCATTTTCGTTAAATAGTGCCTTTCTAATTAATTTTGCCATCTAATCCTCCTTAAGATGCACATGAATCACATTCTTCAACTTCAAGTGATTTGTTTCTTACATAGTAAATTGTCTTTACCTCTTCTTCGCAAGCTTGTATATAAAGCCTTAGGAGCATGGACATTGTGTACTCGGAAGTTATATAGATATTTACGGACTGTGCCTGGTCAATATGTCTTTGTCTTGCTCCTGCAGAACGTATTATCCATTCCCCATCAACTTCGTGGGCGTTTTCATATAGCCAGAAGTTTTGCGGGCTTAAGTCCGGTGCCACCCTTGGAAGGATTTGTCCCTTCTTTTCTTCAAGGAAGTATCTCATCATAACTGGGTCCACTGCTGCAGTTGTACCAGAAATTATTGATGTTGATCCCGTTGGTGCAACAGCCATCAAATATCCATTTCTCATTCCATTTTTGCCAATATAGTCCCTTAGTTCATTCCATCTTTCAGATTTGTAGTTTCTCTTTTCGAAATAGTCTCCACTATCCCAGTCGGAACCTTCAAAGTAAGGGTACGCTCCCTTTTCAGATGCAATTTCTGCAGAGGCCTTTACAGCGTAGTAGTTTATATCTTCATATAACTTGTCTGCCCATTTAATATGCTCTTCACTTGAGAACATTATACCATCTTTAACCATAGCGTGGTGATATCCTGACGTACCAAGTCCCAGTGAACGATATTTTTTATTTGTAATTCTTGCATATTCAACAGGATAGTAATTTAAATCTATAACATTGTCTAGTGCTCTAACTACTGTACTTACAACATCTTCCAATTCATTTTTAAGGTCGATATTTCCAAGCACAAGGGAAGCTAGGTTACATACTACAAAGTCTCCCGGCTTAGTTCTTTCAACCACAATCTCTTCTCCATCAACTTCAATTACTTCCGTTGAAACAGATTTTATTTCAGATGTATTCTGGCAAATCTCCGTACAAAGATTTGATGAATATATCATGCCCTTGTGAGGATTTGGATTGTATTTATTAACCGCGTCTCTGTTAAACACAAAAGGCGTTCCAGTTTCAATAACTGATTTTAGTATTAATCTTACCATGTCCTTTACAGTCATTACACGCTTTTCAAGGCGAGGTTCCTTAATACATTCGTGATACTTTCTCACCCACTCGTCACCGTAATAGTCTTCAAGGCTATAGCCCATTATGGTCTTAACTTCGTGTGGACAGAACATATACCAATTTGCGTTTATATCGTCACGAGCAAGTTCCCAGAAGTAATTTGGATAGCAAACTGCAGGGAAGATGTCGTGGGCCTTCATCCTATCGTCACCATTATTTGTCTTTAGTTGTAAGAACTCTGGCATGTCCCTGTGCCATACGTCTAGGTAAACTGCACATGCACCCTGTCTTACACCAAGCTGATCCACTGCAACTGCCGTGTCATTTGCAAGCTTAATCCATCTAATTACACCACCGGCAACTCCTTTAAAGCCTCTTATGTCCGAGCCAACAGCTCTAACCTTACCAAAGTATAGTCCCATTCCTCCACCATGTTTTGAAACCTGTGAAAAGTTTGTAATTGAACGGTATATTCCATCAAGAGAGTCGTCCACCGTGTCTATGAAGCAGGATGAAAGTTGATGGAATGGCTTCCTTGCATTAGACATTGTAGGGGTTGCCATAGTAACTTGAAGTTTGGATAAAATGTCATAGAACTTCTTTGCATAAAATATTTTATCCTTTTCAAGCATTGCAAGATGCATGGAAATTCCCATAAACATCTCTTGAATTTTTTCAAGGATTACTCCATCCCCCGACTTAATTAAATATCTTGACTTTAATAGGTCAAGGCCAGAGAAGTTAAATCTATAATTTCTTGAAAAGTCCATATAGCTTTCAAGTTCGTCAATGTCTTCCTTAGTATAATTTTCTAAAATATATTCTCCATATAGACCTTCCTTTGTTAGGTAGTCTATCTTTTCATAGAAGGAATTAATTCCCCTCTTCTCTTCTTCAACTTTTATATTTAATTCGATGCTGTGGGCTAGAAATCTTGCAGAAATATATTCCCACTTAGGCGCTTCCTTTGAAGTTAATTCAGAAGATGCCTTAACAAGTACATCAAGCAGTTGTTGCTTAGACATGTCTTTAGTTAAGAATGAAGAGAACTTGTTAAATAAAAACTGTAGGTCGTACACATCTTCCTTAAAGTCCTGTTGTACGCCCTTCATAACCTCTAACACTTCTTCGTCAAAGTACTGTGCAAAGTCTTCCAATGTCTTTCTCAGCCTATGGTGACTGGCTCTATAAAGAATGTAGGACTTAACAACCTCTATATATTTATTTTCAATTAAAACAATCTCTACAAGGTCTTGAATTTCCTCCACAGTAACCACATGATTTTTTGAAAAGTTTGAATTAATCTTGTCACAAACCTGATTTGCCATCTTTTCAAGCTCTTCTCTCTCAACGGGCTTTGACACAGATATAAATGCCTTGTTCATGGCAACAATTATCTTTTCAACGTCAAAATCCACAATTGCGCCACTTCTCTTTTTTATTTTCACAATTTCCCTCCTACTACATGTTGTATAATTTTAAAAACCATAATTAAAGTATACCCAATATGTAGGATTTGTACAAATTTATTTTATTTATTTTGGAAAGCCTTACCAAGTGCTAATTAAAGTATTTTTTAGCCTCTTATGATATATTAATAAGTAGAAAACTTAATAATTTTTATAAAAAGAGGGGCGTTATGGAAAAAAGAATTTTAGGAAGAACCGGATTTGAAGTTTCGATCGTTGGCCTTGGAGGCATACCAATTCAAAATGTTTCAAAGGACGAGGCGATGGAACTTTTGGAAAAATGTTTAGACATGGGAATAAACTTTATTGACACAGCCAGAGGCTACAACGACAGCGAAACCCGTATTGGAGAGGCGCTGGAAGTTGTGGGAAGGGATAAGTTTTACATTGCAACCAAGTCCATGGCAAGAACTTCAGAAGGGGTTTTAGGAGAACTTGCCACCAGCATGAACAATTTAAAAGTTGATTACATAGATTTATTTCAGTTTCACAATGTGAGCAAGAAGAAGGACATGGATATTTTACTTGGCAAAGGCGGCGCCTTAGAAGCAATAAAAGAAATGAAGAAAAAGGGAATTATAAAAGAAATTGGAATCACAAGTCACAACGTGGACATCCTTAGAGGGCTTTTAGAAACCGGCGAGTTTTCAACCATCCAATTTCCATATAACTTTGTTGAAACACAGGGAGAGGAATTATTTAAAAGAGCGAAGGAAAAAAATATTGGCGTTTTAATTATGAAACCCCTTGCGGGAGGTGCCATCCCCATGGGTAAAGAATGTTTGAAATTTGTTTTGAATAACGAAAATGTAACCTGCGCCATCCCTGGAATGGATACAATAGAACAGATAGAAGAAAACTGTTCAGTGGGAAATAATTTAGAGGAACTTACCGAAGAAGAGATTTCAAAACTGGATTCATTTACAAAGGGCCTTGGAAAGAACTTCTGTAGAAGATGTGGCTACTGCGCCCCATGTTCCGTTGGCATCGACATACCAACAAACTTTTTAATGGAAGGCTACTACACAAGGTACGACCTTAAGGACTGGGCGAAGTCTAGATACAACGGCTTTGAAAAAAAGGCCAGCGACTGTATCAAATGTGGAATCTGTGAAAAGAGATGTCCATATGATTTGCCAATTATAGAAATGCTTGAAAATGTGGCTATGGTTTTGGGATAATTTTCTTAAAAACTTTTTTGACAATCTTCATTAATGCACTTTATTTTATTCTCATTATTATATATTATATAAGCAGGAGGAGTATATGGACTACGAAAAATATTTAAAGCAACTTTCAAAGGAATATCCTACAGTGGAAGACACCATAAGTGAAATTGTAAGGCTAAAGGCTCTTTCTGTACTTCCAAAAGAGACTGAGTACTTCTTTTCCGATTTACATGGTGAGTACACTTCTTTTACAAGAATATTAAAGTCTTCTTCTGGAAACTTAAGACAAAAGATTTCTCAAAGGTTTAAGTACCAAATGGCTGAAGAAGAGATGAACGAACTGGCAAACCTTATTTATGAGCCAGAAAACTTTATCACTTTGAAGATTAAGTCGGGCAAGTTTACAAACGATTGGATAAGAGCCACCATTGTAAGGCTTTTGGACCTTTTGAAGATGGTTACTTCAAAGTACTCCAGGACCAAGGTTCGTGGTAAGATGCCTGCAGTTTATAAGGACTTAATTGACGAGATGCTCCACATTGACTATGTGGAACTTAACAAACAAGAGTATTTTGATACCATCGTAGACACTATAATAGAAATAAATGCGTCAAAGGAGATTATCATAACTCTTTGTCACATCATTCAAGACACTTCTGTAGATACTCTACATATTGTTGGGGACATCTACGACAGGGGCCCACGTCCCGACATTATTATGGACGTGTTGATGGAACATAAAAACGTGGACATCCAATGGGGTAACCACGACATCATCTGGATGGGTGCAGCCCTTGGGTCAAGACCACTGGTTGCCTGTGTAGTTAGAATTGCCTTGGGCTATAACAACTTTGACTCCCTTGAAGATGGATATGGTATAAACCTAAGACCTCTATACTCTTTTGCAATGGAAACTTATAGAGAAGATCCTTGTGAAGTGTTTATGCCAAAGATTGTAGATGAAAATAAGTTCTATTCTGTAAATAAATATGCCACTGCAAAGATGCACAAGGCAATTTCCATAATTCAGTTTAAGCTGGAAGGACAAGCCATTGACAGAAACCCTGAATTTGCCATGGAGGGAAGAAAGTCCTTTAACTTTGTGGACTTTGAAAAGGGAATTTACAAGGCTGAAGATGGCAAGGAATACCCAATGCTAGACAAAAACTTTCCAACAGTTGACCCTAAGAACCCATACGAGTTAACAGAAGGAGAAATGGAAGTTATTGAAGCTTTGAATACATCCTTTAGACATAGTTTTAAGATGCAGGAGCATTTGAAATTTTTATTGGACAAGGGCTCTGTGTATAAGGTGACAAATAAAAACCTTCTTTATCATGGCTGCGTTCCAATGAATGAAGATGGGTCCTTTAGAGTTTTAAAATATGACAATGAATACTACACTGGAAGAAGTTTAATGGACTTCTTTGATAAAAAAGCAAGGGAAGCTTCATATATACCACGTTCCTACTACTCCAAAGATAGAGAAAAAGTATTGGATTTGTATTGGTATATGTGGTGTGGACCAATTTCTCCACTATTTGGAAAGCATAAGATGTCTACTTTTGAAAACTTCTTTATCGGTAGAAAGCTTCCTATTAGTAAGGAGATATCAGACCCATACTTCCGACTTAGCAAGGAAGAAGACCATGTTGATAGAATATTACACGAGTTTGATTTAAATCCAGAATGTGGTCACATTATAAATGGACATATACCTGTTAAGTACAAGGACGGACAAAAACCAATCTCTGCAAATGGAAAGATGTATGTAATAGACGGTGGTATCTCAAAGGCCTACCAACCAACTACGGGCATTGCAGGCTACACCCTAATCTATAACTCACATTACCTTGCCCTTGCAGAACACAGCAACTATGAAGTTATGCAGTCGGTTCACGGCGCCTATACACCAAAGTTATACATCACCGAGAGATTTCCTCAAAGGCTTTTGGTAAAAGATACAGACAAGGGGCCAATTATGGAAGAAAAGATAAATGACCTAACAAATCTACTGGATGCATATAAACAAGGTACAATAAAGGAAAATAGATAAACCAAGTCTTTCGACTTGGTTTTTTATTCGAAAAATTCTATTATATCCTTTATCATTTCAGTTCTAATGTCGTAGTCTACAAAGCTGTGGTCAGCGCCTTCAATTATTTTTAACACGGCTTCTTCTCCAAAGGAATTTTTTGTTTCTTCACAAATCTTTTTAGTTATAATCGGATCTTTGTCCCCCAACATAATCAGCACTGGATTTTTATATTCCTTTGCCTTTTCAATTGGATGATACTTCTTTAAGTCCTCCATAAACTCTCTCTTTACAAGCATGCCAAGATGTTTATAGCTGTCCACTTTCCTATTTTCTTTTCTATCAAACTCACTAATCTTATTTTCAATTAAATCCAGCATATTATTTGCCGGCGCCAGTAGCACCATCTTGTCAGGATTATATTTTGACGCCGTAAGAGTAGCAATAAGTCCACCCATGCTATGGCCCATAATATAAATTTCATTGTCCTTTGCTATATCAAGACCCTTTATATAGTTCATAATAGAGTCTAGGTCCTCTATTTCAGAGCTAAGGGTCATGTCACTAAAGTCCCCTTCCGATTCTCCTGAGCCAGTAAAGTCAAACCTAAACACCTTGTAGCCCATCTTTACAAACTCCCTGCTCATGCGAACATAGAAAAAAGAATTTCCAAGTTTATTTCCCGTAAAACCATGTAGAATTAAAATAATCTTTTTATTGTCCAGTTCCCCATTATAATTTAACACGCCACGAATTTTTAAATCATCTTTGTTTTTGATTTCAATAAATTTATATTCCATATTGTCCTCCATATGAAAAAGGCATGTTTGCACATGCCCTATCTGTTAATAAAATATTCTCTATACCAAATCAAGAATGCATAAACAGTCCAGATATATCTTTGGTTCATGGCCCTTTCATGGTAGTGGTCGTCAAGTAACTTCACAAGGGCGTCGGTGTCAAAAAATTTCTTTGCCACATCGGAAGTAATCTCTTCCTTAACCATGTTGTAGTACTTGTCCTCCCTTAACCAATATCTAATAGGTACTGGAAAACCAACTTTCTTTCTATTGGACCAGTCCGGTGGCATAACTTTTTCAGCAGCTTTTCTAAGTGCAATCTTAAAGTCGTCCCCGTCTATCTTGTACTTGTCAGGAATTGACGCAGCCACTTCATAGACCTTTGGATCTAGGAATGGAGTTCTAACTTCAAGACTTGAACATGAACTCATCTTGTCTCCCTTTAGAAGAATATTTCCTGGAAGCCAATACTTCATATCAAGTAGTTGCATCTTTTGTAATTTAGTCTTACCTTCAACACTCTTGTAAAATCTCTTTGCCACATCAAATGGATTTTGACCATTTCTGTATTCAGGTTTTAAAATTGCATCTGCATGTTCTGGTTCAAACACCTTTGCTTGACCTATAAACTCTTCATGTAACTCAGATCCACCTTTAATCAAGAACTTTCTAACTCTACCATTTTTCATCTTAAGGGCTCTATTTCTTAAGAAATGTCTTAATCCAAATGGAAGTTTTCTATATTTATGCATATTTGCAGTTTCGCCATAGCTAAAGTAGCCACCGAAAAATTCATCCGCACCTTCTCCAGAAAGCACGCCCTTTACATGTTCCCTTGCAAGTTTTGACAAGAAGAACATTGGAACTGCAGAAAGATTTGCATGGGGTTCGTCCATGTAGTATTGAATTTTTGGAAGAGCATCAAAACAGTCATCCGCATCAATAAGAACCTTGTAATTTTTCTTTCCCTTTATTTCAGAAAGTTCCTTTGCCAAGTCAGTTTCGTTATAATCTTTATCATAATCCTTAAAACCTACACTGAAAGTTTCGTCAGTTTGAGCCAGTGAAAAGATATATGATGAGTCAACACCACCGGATAAAAAACATCCAAGAGGAGAATGGCTTCTCTTATATAGGTCAACAGTTTCTTTAACCACATTTTCAATATCTTCCACATACTCATCTAGAGACTTATTAGTTGGCTTCATATAAGGCTTAAAATACTGAACCTTTTCCATGTTGCCATCCTTAATCTTTAGATAGTGACCAGCTTCAAGTTTATAAACACCCTTAAAGAAAGTCTCTTCATAGGCAGAGTATTCATTGGTTAAGAAAGGTTTTAAAGCCTTTTCATTAAATTCCTTATTAAAGTTTGGATTCTTTAAAAAGGCCTTTATCTCAGAACCAAATAAAAACGAACCGTCCTTAGTGTTTTTAGTATAGTACATCGGTTTTATTCCGAAGAAGTCCCTGGCAATGAAAAGTTCTTTTTCCTCCAAGTCCCAAACAGAAAAGGCAAACATGCCCCTTAACTTGTCTAATACGCCTTCCTTGTATCTGTCGTAGCCCTTTAATAGAACTTCCGTATCGGTTTTAGTGTGAAAAGTATAACCTTCCTTAATAAGCTCTTCCCTTATTTCATCATGATTATAAATTTCACCATTAAAACAGATTATCTTCTTCTTGTCATCAGTAAATAGAGGTTGCCTTCCCCTTGGAGTAAGATCCAAAAAAGCAAGTCTTCTAAAACCAAATCCAAGACTGTCGTCAGAAAAATATCCATCAGAGTCTGGGCCTCTGTGTTCAATTTCCTTAGACATGTCCTTTAGAAATTCATCATCTTCCTTTGTATATGAATTATTTTTATATATTCCAACGTAACCGCACATAATATCTCCTTAATACTTAGTCTTATTTGATTATAAAGTGAAAATGAATAAAAATCAACGAAATAGACGTTCCAAGAGAAATTTTTTTAATTTCATACAAGTATTTTGCTTTTTTCTTCTCCTTGTTTTACAATTACATATGTAATCATTTTTTAACATTTTAAAGGAGTCGATATGAAAAACATAATAAAAAAACACAGATCCCTATGGCTTCTTACAATCTTTGTGGGAATTTTACTTAAAGCAGCAAACATAGGTGTAGCTTACATATTGGCATCAATTATTGACACCATTACCAAAGGCACCGCGAAGGATTTGAAGAGTATCGGTATATATGCAGCAGTCATTCTTCTTTCAATTGTAGTTCTTGGTACATTGTATTCATATCTTGGTGGAAAGTTTAGCGAAAAAATACTTACGGACACAAAGGAAAAGTTTTTTAAAAACATCTTCACAAGTCCAATCTACAGGTTTCAAGAAAAAAAGGTTTCATATTATTACAACACCTTAACTCAAGACTTGGAACAGGTTAACACAAACTATCTTTCTCTAACCTATGAGATAATAGTTTCCCTTGGTGGGTTAATTGTAAGTTTGGCAGCTCTCTTTTATATAAATATAAAGATGTCTTTGTTGTTCTTAGCAATGATGTTTATAGTATCCCTAGTTCCAAAGCTATTTGTTGGAATACAAACTAGAGCGGCAGAAAACTTTTCAAATGAGTACGAAAGCTATGTTGAAGAGCTGGACAATATTCTTTCAGGCTTTGAGTCAATTAAGCTGCTCAATATTACAAAGGCACTTTACAATAAAATTTTATCTAAAGATGCTAAGATGGAAAATGCAAGAATGAATAAGAAGCTCGCAGACTATGGCACCCTATATGCAATTTCAGGAATTTCATTTCTTTCCCATATAGGCTGCATGATGATTGGTGCAATCTTTACTATGAAAGGTGAAATCACAACTGGAATGCTTATTGCAGCTGTTCAAATATTAAACTTCGTCTTTAGCCCCATTAGTGAAATTGCCCAGTATCGTAATCTTATGAAATCAAACGAAGTTATAAGAGATAAGCTTGAACCATTTTTAGTTGATATTGATGAAAAGGGAACCGAAATGACAAAGGGCGAAATTATTCTAAAAGATTATGGTATAAGCTTTGATGAAAAGGAAGTTTTGAAGGACTTGAATTTTAAATTTGAACCAAATAAATCATATGCAATTATAGGTCCATCTGGATCAGGAAAGTCGGTCCTTGCAAAGTCGCTAGCTGGATATTACGAAAACTACAATGGCGATATTTTATATAACGGCATCGAAAAAAGAGATATAAAGCCGTCAAGCTTAAACGAATACGTTCGTTATATTGGAACAAATAGCTTTATCCTAAACGATAACATAAAAGAAAACATCCGAATGTATCGAGATATTCCAGAGAGCGAAGTAAGAGAAGTTTCTAAACTTGTAGGATTTGATGACTCATTTATAGAAAAAGAAAGCCTCGGTAACGAAGGCAAATACATTTCATCAGGAGAGTACCAAAGAATTGCAATTGCAAGGGCACTTTTGGACAATCCATTCTGTCTAATCCTTGATGAGCCCACTGCAAACCTTGACCCTGTAAACGTAGAGGGAATTACAAAACTTATTGCAGACATCGAAGTTCCAATAAAAATTGTAATCACCCATCACTACACAGATGAATACTTAAATAGCTTTGATGAAGTTATCGACTTTAATAAACTTAAATAAAGACATCTCGTGGGAGATGTCTTTTTTACCTATGAAACCACATTCACCGGTTTATTCTTTAAGAATCCATCTATATTGTCTACAGTAATCTCTGCTCTACTTATCATGGCCTCTTCTGTAAAGTAACCTATATGTGGAGTTACTAAAACATTTTTGGAATTTATTACTGGATCATTTTCTAAAAGAGGTGGCTCCTTATCAAACACATCTATTCCAGCCCCTGCAATTATATTATTATTAAGTGCATTTTTTAACGCTTCGTTGTCTACAACTTGACCCCTTGCGCAGTTAATGAAGACTGCGTCTTTCTTCATTAGATTAAATTCCTTTTCTCCAATAAGTCTTTCTGTGGTTTTATTATAAGGTAGGTGAACCGTTACAACATCCGAACTTCTTAAAAGTTCTTCAAGACTTACATACTTTCCACCTAAATCTAAAACCTCCTTGTTTTCACTATTTGAGTATGCAAGAATATCACAACCAAAGGCATGAAATAGCTTTGCAGTTTCAGAACCAATTGCGCCAGTTCCTATAACACCAACAACTTTTCCCTTAAGCTCTCTAAATCTATATCCAGCTTTGGTCTTAAGTTTTCTTGTCCTTTCATCCATAGCGATAATATTTCTATAAAGTTCCAGGGCCATCCCAACGGAAAGTTCTGCCACGGCAATATTAGCATATCCGGAAGCATTTGAAACAAGAATGTCCCTTTCCTTACAAGCTTCCATATCCACATGGTCAAAGCCTGTAAATGCAACTGCTATCATCTTTAAATTCTTCGCACTTTTTATAACATCTCCCCCAAGAGGGCTGTTTGCAATAACTAAGATGTCAGTGTCCTTTACCCTTTCAATCTGTTCCTTTTCATCCTTTGCAATGCTATCATAAATTTCTAATGTATGACCTTGGTCAGTAAGTTTTTTAAAAATATCTCTTAATATATCCTCTTTAACGGCAAGAGGTTCTAAAATTGTTATCTTCATAATGCCTCCTTGATGCACTATTTATCTTTATAATACTATGGTATCATATTTTTATTTGAAAAAATGGGCAATTATAAATTGTTGGAATGTTGTTGATTTTAAAAGAAAAAAGTCTTCGTTTCGAAGACTTTACGCTTTTTTATATTGATTAAGTACTTTATTATATCCGTTTTCTTCTAAGGCTTCTTCTACATAGCCTCTTATTTCTTTTGTTGGGTAGACATTTCTTCTTATGGATTTCATTTTTTTAAGTACATCTTCTGTAATAAGTGAAATGTCTCCTGTTGTCATTCCCGCTCCCGCTTCGTCTGATGTAGATGCAATGGAGTTATAAATCTTTTCTTTATCAAAGGCTTCTACATTGCCTTGTTTTTTTAGAACCCATTCTCCTTCGTCTCCAAACATCTTGTCAAGAACGTCTATTTTTAATTCTTCTAATACGGAAGAAACTTCGTTTGGGCTAACTCTGTTTCCTTCGAAATATTCTAATAATATTTTTGTTAAGTCTTTCATACTCTCCTCCTTAATTATATATACCACGCTGTTTCAGTTTTAAAACAGATTCCATATTATTTATTAGATTACTTATTTCTCTTTCATTCTATAAGGAGATGAGTTAATAAAATTTCTAAATATCTTCTCCTTTTAGCGACTCTAAAAAACTTTCTACTTTTTCTTCTTTTCCCTCAATTAAGTATTTAATAAAATTCAGGATTTTTTCCATAGCGTAGATTGTGAATAGTGCTATTACTAACTCTTCCATTCCTGCACGAGCTGGGAATGCTTTATAAAAAAACTTATAGTAGTTAAGTAGTAGCAATACCGAAAGTAGTATTGACAGTAAATGAAATAAAATTTTAGACTTTTTCATAGCGTCTCCTTTTTAAATATAGCTATTTATTTTCTGTTTCTTTTACGCCTGGGTCGTTTATATAAATTTTTCCCTTATATTCTATTTCACCCTTTTCGTTTACTTTGATTATTTCTTCTAGTTCATCTGCTTTTATTTGGTTATTTTCTTTGTCGTAAACTGGGTTTAAGTATTCTCTTTCGTTTAAATAAAATTCCGGGCCTGATTCTGATTTACTCTTCTTTTGCTTATACATTTCATTTTCAACCATTTCGCTTATTATTAGTTTATCTTCTTTAAGCATAATGGCGTTTGCTATGGATCCACTAAAATATTCTTTGTCTTCTGGCGTAAAGAGGTGAACATAGTCTTTGTTTGCAAAGTTCTTTTTATAACCACCGTCTTTTCCGCATGATACCAGAAATATTGAAACAAAGCATAAAAGTATTACAAGTATTCTGTTTTGTTTTTTCATAGTAGCCTCCTTTGTATTTTATTTAGATTTATATTATTGTAACATAGCCTTGTAGTTTTTTAAAACGTTTTTATTTAGTGTTTTGTTATTAAATTGATAAATTTGGAAAGTTAAAAATTTTCAAGAATATTAAAATAAAAAGATATTAGACGTACTACCAACAAGGAAATTTGATTACCTAGATAAATACTTCAGACAAATACCAAAAGAAGAAAAAGACAAAGTAAAAATCTTCGTAAGCGATATGTATAGACCGTATAGAGATATAAAGAAAAAACACTTTCCAAACGCAAAACATCTAATAGACAAATATCACTTCATAAGACAGATAACATGGGGATTTGAAAATACAAGAATAGCAGAATCAAAAAAGATGAAAAATCAAGAAAGAATACACTTTATGAGAAGTAAATCCCTACTGACAAAGCCAATGATAAAACTACAAGAAGAGAAAAAAATAAAAGTATCAATAATGTTAGAAAGAAACGAAGAAATAAGAAAAGCATACCTAACAAAAGAAACCTTCTACAACCTAGTAATGAAGAGTGAAAACAAAGAGAAAGCTCAAAAAACATACAAGGCTGGATAGAATACCTATTAGAAGACGGATCCATTAAATGGAGAGCTTGTCTAACAGCTTTTAAGAACTGGATAGACCCAATATCCAATAGCTTTGACTACGAATTCACCAATGGGTACGTAGAAGGAATGAACAACAAAATAAAAGTAATAAAGAGAATAACATTTGGAATGAAGAATTTCAAAAGATTTAGAAACAGAATATTAGCGCTTGAATAATATACACAAATTGAATAAAAAAATTAGCTTTTAGGAAAAATAAGCCTATAAGCTTATTAAGTGAACCTAAAAACAGCAAAGAAGTGGCTATTTATATAGGTCTTTTAAAAGTAAGTGAATAATGATACATAAATAAGAGGAGATGCCAACTTTATAGGTTAGCATACCCCAATGGATTCTTTAGAGCCAAGAAAATAAACACGTAAACAGCAAATCCCCTGCAAAGCTTGAAAACTCTGCAGGGGAACACATAAATTTTATTTTACCTATGTCATCATCTCCGGTTTTATCCTTCAAAAACAGGTATATCCGAAACATCTCGCTTTTGATTACTGATATAATCCTGATTATACGGGAATCTGGCAACCTTTGCGCGAACCTTCATCTGGCGGGTTCCCGGCGTTCCCCAGAGTATTTCAAGCTCCGTCCCTTCTTTAGCATATTCTGCGGAAATAAAGGCCAGAGAAATCATGCTGTTATAGGTATAAGAGATGATTCTTCCGCTTGTGATCCCGATCTCCTGATCTGCAGCCAGCACCTTATCCGCTCGGTACACAAAACCAAACTCTCTGACAGAGAAAGAGTAATCAGTATCGGATGGTTTGGAAATATCCTCGCAGGGTTCGTCCCCAGGTCTGAGCATGGTTGCAAAGACTTCTGCCACATCCTCGGCGTTCCATTCTAGGGTTACGCATTTTTTTTGGGGATTTTTCGACATTTCAAGAAGGGCTTCTTTTCCAATGAAGTCATGGTTGTATTTAATCAGGAAGTCCCATCCCACATCATAGGGAGTAACAAAGCGATCCTGAAGATTATCCCCTACACTTCCGAGAAGCTTTCGATTGAGATTGAACATGGATAACTGAGGCACTGTGCGCATATATTCTGTCATTTTCTCGCTGGTTTCCAGCCACGGAAGCGGATAGTGAAGATTGATATTCGGGAATCCGGCCTCCGTATGGTTAAACAAGTTATAAGCCTGTAGCCCAAGCTTTCTTGCACCAAACTTTTCACCTGCCGCCCATACCAGATTGTAGATCTCCGCATAATCCGCCATATCTCCGTGAATTTCATAACCAAGGTTGCCGGACATGCCAAGCCTGATGATGCGTACCTGTTTTCCGTTTACCTCCTGGATTCTATGCCTGCCGAATTTGATGTCGTGAAGATTGGCCTGGAATGCGTTTTCCAGAATCTCTAAGGACTTTTCACCGGCAATCTGGATAAAATATTCCTTTCCTCTCATGTTTTCGCCATGAACATCTAAATCTGATGTATTGACATAATAAGAGATTACCGGATCAAGCCAGTAGGTTCTGTAACGATCTTCTCCGATACGGATTACAACGCCGTCTGTCAGAATCTGACCTTTCTCATTGCACATTACGGCATGGCGTATGCCGTTCATTCCCAGCGTGGTAAAATCATTTATACAGACCTGTCCCAATAATTTAACGGCGTCCGGTCCGTATACATCATAAATTGGGGATGTCATAAGCGCCGTTCCAATCCATGCGCTGGTCTGATATGCCTTGATCTCATCCTCCACGCCCGTATAAGAATATGCCGTAATAAAAGATCCCTGTGGGAACATTAAAGTGGCGCCTTCCAACGCCGGATTCATCATTTCTGTCATTTTTCTTCCTCCTATTGTTTTTAATTATCTGTAGATGTACTCATTTGATTCAGACGGATTGCCCTGCAAAAGGACACCATTCCATCTGAGCAAAATGGTAAGTTCTTCGCCGTGTCCGCCCACATTTCCTCCGTTGTTCTTGGAACGCCGACGGAGTCAAAAAACTCATACATCTCATCATCGTTGATATATTGATATTCCGTCTTTTTACCCGTAACCTTCGAGGCGATTGCCATGTACTGTGCAATTGTCAGAAGCTCGGCTCCATTTATATCAACAATTCGGTCTTCCCAATCCGACATTGCCGCACAGGCCGCCACAAGCGCACAGTCATCCCTCGAAACAAATGCCATTTTCCCATCTCCCATGTTATTGCGGATGATGCCGATTGTATTTTCAACTGCTTCCATAAATGTGAAAACCATTGCATCCGCATATTGGGAATCCCGAAGAATCAAATAATGGATGGGCTGTTTTTTTATATACCTTTCGGTCCATACATGATCGTTTACTTCGTAAGCATTGATATTCTCATGTCCGGCTCCTACAATCGATGTATACACCAGTTTGTTTACACCTGCCGCCACAGCCGCATCAATTGCAATTTTATGTGCCGCTCTTCTTTTCGGTCCAACGAATGGCATGGAGATCAGAATAACTGTATCTGCATCTTTAAATGCCTCCGTCAGTTTTTCCGCATTGTTAAAATCGACAATTCTGGTTTTAATGCCCATTGCCTGGTATTTTTCAAGACCATCTTTTGTTGGAGCCTGAACAGTGTTTCCTATATATTTATAATAAAGCAGTTGCCATCTCCTGTCATCAGTTATATAATTCATTTATACCGTCTTTTTTCGACAAAAATAACCAAAGGAGTTTTTTACAATGAAATCTATGAGCATTTCTGTCATCCTTGACTGGATTCCTGATAAATACAGGATTTTTTATAAATCTACGGGCTTAGATCAATTATTCCAGCATGCCCGCATGCTTGATGATCCCATGGAAATAATCGATAATGATTTTCTGTATTTAACACAAGAGATCTCTTTCCTTGATAGGGAATGGGATATACGTAAGCCTCGGTTCCTGATTTTCTGTACCAAAACCGGATCAAAGGAGGTACAGATAACCCCTTCATGGATGGAGCATGCCGCCATTTTATATACGGACGAGCCTTTTCATAAGGTATTCCGTGAGTTTCTGGATATTTTTGATAAGTACTATGCCTGGTATGAGCAATGCCTAAAGATAATTATCGAAAACAAAGATGTTTCAGATCTGCTTGATTATGCGGCCACCTTTCTTTGCAACCCGATTGCCCTTTTTGATCCAACCGGAAAGCTGCTGCATTATACCGGGAAATTTAAGGAAAAAATCGAGGGAACTCTCTGGGACGAGGTTATCAATTTCGGCTTTACACCGACAGAATCTATATATTCTGACGAACACCAGAGAATTATGCAGGAAATTCACAGCGGAAACCACTTAATCTCCAGCGTCTTTCGTCAGGATCCATCCCATCACTCTCTGACCGCTCCGCTTTATTTTGAGGGAAAAAACTTTGGAGCAGTCGGTACGACAGATATGAACGGTCCCTTTACGCAAGCACAAAAGGCTTTGTTATTAGAAGTCGTCCATTTTACAGAGCTTGCTATGAATCACCAGATTCAGGCTTCTATTTTGCAGGATGAAGAAAACTATTATGTTATACGGCTTTTACAGGGATATCCGGCAGATGATCTTTCTACCTCTTATTATCTCCAAGCCAGAAATTATACGAACGAGGATATTTGGTATCTTTATCAATTTTCCCTTCCGGAATCTGACGTCTCGGATACCCGTCAGTCTGCCTATGTTCATCAGATAAAAAATATTCTGCCTCATGGAGTTGTCCTCTATTTTGAACATTCTATTGTTGCGGTTTGCCGCAGGCGGGATTTTGATCCTGATTATGAAAAATCATACGCCGCACTGGAGAATTTGCTAAAACGGCTTTCCCTTAAGGTCTATATAAGCACCCGTTTTTTTAGATTCACGGAGCTTTCCATGGCATATGGACAATGCAGGCTTATGATATCTTACCCTTTGGAGCCTCAAAAACTTATTCAAAGGTTTGATGAAGCCTTTCCGCATGTTTTATATGGTGTCCTTAAGGAAAAAAACTCCTTGCCGGGCTTCTGCCACCCAGCTGTTTTATCCCTGTGGCAAAGCCATACGGAGCAGGATCTCACGCTCATTCATAATTTAAAATGCTATCTTATCAACGGAAGAAATATAGCGGAGACTGCCCGGACGCTTCATCTTCATAGAAACACCTTGATCTACCGGCTACGAAAAATCGAAGACCTGCTCCATATTTCACTGGATTACCTGGATGAAAATATGCTTCTCTATTTATTAATATCCTGCTTCATCTGCGAAACACTCTAATTTGGACATCCTCCTATGCTTGAATTTTGGCTTGTCACAGCAATTTCATTGTACGATTTAGTATGAATAATCATCCCCCGGCATAGCCGGGGGTTTTTCACATGCGGCCCAAAGGGCCTGTATTACAAGCCACGCCTCAAAGGCGTTGGTCA
>NZ_JBBKBD010000022.1:0-22260 GCF_037890055.1 Lagierella sp. ICN-221743
TCCTATGTTAACGTGCGGTTTGGTTCTCTCAAATTTTTCTTTTCCCATTTTTTCCCCCTTATTGGTTCTTTTTCTTTTATTCTAATATAGACTTGAAAAATAATCAACTTTAAGCGTATAAATCTATGATAAAATCGCAAATTGTAATCTAAACGGAATTTCCACGTCTAATTGATATCTGATTAAATAGATTTAGTATGTCATCCATTTTTGTATTTTCTTTTTCTTCTCCCGACAAGTCCAAAATTATTTCTCCCTCATGAAGCATTATAATCCTATTTCCATATTCAATGGCGTGCTCTAGGTTGTGAGTTACCATAATAGTTGTAAGGTTTCTCTCTTCAACTATTTTTTTAGTTATCTGCATTACCTTCTCACCTGTCTTAGGGTCTAGGGCCGCAGTGTGTTCGTCTAGAACAAGTAGTTCTATGTCTGATAGTGTGGTCATAAGAAGGGACACCGCCTGTCTCTGTCCACCGGAGAGGTCGTTAATAGGACTGTCCATTTTGTTTTCTAGGCCAAGTCCCAGTGGCTTTAACATCTCCACAAATTTTTCTCTTGAATTGTCCTTCATCTTTTTCAAATTCCATGCTTTGTTTTTATTTTCTGCAAGCATTAAATTTTCAAGCACAGTCATATTGGAGCAGTTGCCTAGGGCTGGGTTTTGAAACACCCTTCCAATTCGTCTATATCTCTTGTACTCTTTTTCTTTTGTTAAGTCTTTTCCATTAAAAATAATCTCTCCCGAGTCGGGCAAGGTGTTACCACAGATTAAATTTAGTATGGTACTCTTTCCTGATCCATTACTTCCAATAACTGTTACAAATTCTCCCGTACCTACTTTCAAGTTAAGGTCGTTAAATAGTTCATTGGGGTTTTTGCTTTTGTTAAAAGTCTTATATATGTGATTAAGCTCTAACATCTTCTTCACCCCTTCTGCTAATTAGTAATATTATTAGGAAGATAATTGCCGTAATCAGTTTTAAACTATTTGGCGAAAGTCCAATCATTATGGCAATTCCAATTATTCCACGATAGATTATTGCTCCTAGGATAACTTTGCTACTGTCTCTTAGTGGAAATATTTTAAATAATTTCATTCCAAGGATAACTGAAGCCAGTCCTATAATCATAGTCCCTGTACCCATTGATATTTCGAAAAATCTTTGATGCTGCATCATAATTGCTCCCGCTGCGCATACAAGGGCATTTGCCATGGAAAGGCCAAGTATCTTTATGTTTCCAGGGTCCTTGCCTAAAAGTTTTACAAGTGTTTGGTTGTTCCCAGTTGTCTTTAGTAAATATCCGGACTTTGTGTTTAAATAAAGGTCCAAAAATATTTTGAACGCTGCAGCTATTAAAAATAAAATTAATAGCTTTTTATATTGCCCTGAAAACTTTAAATTGTTTACAACATCATTATTGAAAATTGTCTTTTCATTAAATATTGCAACGTTTGACTTTCCTGCAACAAATAAATTTATGGTGTATAGCCCAGTCATTACGATTATTCCTGAAAGAAGGTCCTGAACCTTTAGCTTTACATTTATTATTGCAGTTATAAAACCTGCTAGGGCCCCTGCCAATATTGCCATTAAAACTGAAACCACTCCACTAAATCCATTTAAGATAAAATAGGTAGATATGGCAGCTCCCAGTGGAAAGGTTCCGTCCACTGAAAGGTCTGGAAAGTCTAAGATTTCATATGTTATATAAATTCCCAAGGACATTATCCCGAAGATTAGTCCCTGCTCTAAAATTCCAAGTAATATATTCATCATTCACCTACTCAAAGCTTTCTACTGCTCTTTGTGAAATCTCTTCTGTAAGCTCTATACCAAGCTTTTCAAATGTAGATTTGTTTATATATAGATTTGGGTTTTTGAAAATTTCATACTTTGTCTCTGAAGCTTTTATTTCGCCTTTAAGTATCTTTGCCGCCATGATTCCAGTTTGCTTTCCAAGTTCCAAATAGTCTATACCTTCAGCTGCAATACAACCAAGTTTAACCTGTTCTATTTCTGAACCAAATACTGGAATCTTCTTTTCATTTGCCTTGTCCAGTATAAGTGGAAGTGAGTTTACCACATTGTTATCTAAAATATTTGTCATTACATCAACTTTGGAAAGGATGCTGTCAGTTGCCATTGGGATGTCAGAAGACTGTGTCACAGCCTGTGCAACTAAATTAAAACCATAGTCCTTTGCATACTTTTCATATATCTTTATTGTTGACACCGAACTTGACTCAGAGCTTGTGTAAAGGATCCCTAAGTTCTTTGCCTCTGGAAGTATCTCTCTAATCGTTTTAAGTTGCGCTTCTACTGGTAGTTCGTCTGAAGTTCCAGTAACATTTCCCGTTGGACTTTTGTCTTCATTTGCAAGTTTTGCTTCAACAGGATCGGTGATGGCAGTGTATACCAGCGGTATATCCCTATCCATAGCTGCGTTATAAGTTGCCATGGCTGATGGTGTGGCTATGGCAACTAGTAAGTCATTTTTGCCATTTGCTAACTTTTGACCGATTTGGTTCGCTATTGACACGTCTGCATCTGCGTTGTTGTAGTCAATGGTCAAATTCTTTCCCTCTTCAATTCCTTCGCTCTTAAGGCCTTCAATAAGTCCCTCTCTACAGTTGTTTAGTGACTGATGTTGAGCAAATTGGTTGATTCCGATGGAATATTTTTTATTCTCCACATTTTTTTGCTCTTGATTACAAGATGTTAATAATAATAAACTTAATACGATTCCTAATAATTTCTTCATTTCTTCCTCCTAAATTTTTTTCTTGGAAGAAATCATAAAAAAAACTTTCATCCCAAAAGGGACAAAAGTTATTTGTTATACCACCCGTAAGTTCTTCCAAGGATACAATTAGAAACACCACAATATCCCCCTCGTTGATAACGGATGAGGCTCCCGTCAGCTAGTACTCGTTTCCTTTCCCTCTGCCCTCCAGAGACCATTCTATGTAAATAATTTTATTGCCCTTCCACCTACGGCAACTCGCTGTCAAATATCTTTACATATACTCTTCTCTATCATCGGTTTTTTATCATGATACAGTATTAAAATGTTTTTGTCAATACTAATTAAAAACTTTTCCCATAACTTCTTTTAAATTATTACATTGAATGACTTTTAAATTTTCAAATGGTTTTAGATTTTCGTGGCTGTTAGATATAATGGCCGTGCTATATCCAAGTCTATCCAATTCCAAAAGCCTTTGTTCAATTTGTGGGGTTCTCTTTAGTTCTCCTGTAAGACCAACTTCTGCCACAAACACAGTGCCTAGTGGTATTGGCTTGTTATACATTGCAGAGAGGATACTCATAATGATTGCAAGGTTTACCGCCTGTTCTGAAAGTCTGATACCTCCCGTAACTTTTATAATTACATTCTTGTCGTAAAGGGAAACGCCTCCCCTTTCTTCCAAAATGGAGATAAGTGTATTTAGTTGATCCTTTCTTAAACTGTCCCCAATTCTCGTTGGGTATGGTGCAAATGATTTTGAAACCAGTGCTTCAATCTCCACTATCATCATCCTGGAGCCTTCTTTTATTATTGAAAGTGCAGAGCCTGGCGCTGGGTTTTCTCTTTTTGTAATAAAGAAGTCCGCCATGTCTTCAATCTCTTTAATTCCATCTTCCGTCATATTGAAAAGGCCTATCTCCCCAGTTCGACCAAATCTATTCTTGGTTGCCATAAGAACTCTTAGTGGTTCATCCGACTCCCCTTCAAGGTAAATTACAGTGTCTACAAGGTGTTCCAGTGTTCTAAGTCCTGCCATCTCATCATTTTTAGTCATATGTCCAATCATAAACACCGCCCTTGGTCTTGACTTGTTCTTTGCCACTTCCACCAGTGCATTGGCACACTCAACAGTTTGTATTGGAGAGCCGGCCCTAGATGTATACTCTTGTAGAGTAAAGGTTTGAATGGAGTCAATAAAGATTACATCTGGGTCTATGTCTCTTATGGATAATAGTGCATTATCCATGGAGTTTGTTGAAACAATCCAAATATTGTCTCTAATCTCGTCCATAATTCTATTTGCCCTAGACTTTATTTGTGACACCGACTCCTCTCCGGAAATATAAAGTGTCTTTATTCCCTTTTTAGAAAGGTCATTGGCAAGTTCCAAAAACAGTGTGGACTTTCCCGCACCTGGCCTTGCCGTAAGTATTGTGACACAGTCTCTAACAATTCCTCCACCGAGCACACGATTAAATTCATTTGAACCTGTAATGATTCTCTTTGAGTTATCTATTTCAACGTCCTTTAACTTTAAAGGCTTTTTATATTCTGTATTTGATTTTTTACCTGCGGATACTTCTTCAACGGTTTCTACTTCTTTCAAAGAACCCCATGTATCGCACGAAGGGCATTTGCCTGTCCATGACACCGTTTCATATCCGCATTTATTACATTTAAAAGTTGTCTTTTTCTTCATATAGCACCTCCCTATTATTCTATAGGATAATTGAACAATATTAAAGTTGAATATAAAAAAGAAGGCCTATGGCCCTCTCTTAAACTGTTGTCTCTTCCAAATTCTCTTTTGGTTCTTCTTTTTTATTAAATTTGATTTTGCCCTTAACAACTTTTATTTCAATTAAATCTGATTTTTTTACATCTCCACTTAATACTGCTTCTGCCAGAGAGTCCTCTATCTTTATTCTAATAACTCTTTCAAGAGGCCTTGCGCCATACTCCTTGTCAAAGCCTTCTTTGGAAACAAATTTAACAAGGCTATCTCCATATGTCACGCTGATATCTAGTTTTTGAAGTCTTTCTGCCATTTCGTCAAGCATAATTGAAGATACCTTTGCCACATCTTTTTCAGTAAGGTTTTTAAATAGTATTGTCTCATCAAGTCTATTTAAGAACTCTGGTCTAAAGTTTCTCTTAAGTGCTTCAGTAATTATTTCTTTATTTCTTTCATACTCTTCCTTTTCAACATCTTCTCCAGAAGAGAATCCTAAACTGTTTTTCTTTTGTAAGTCACTTGCCCCCACATTTGAAGTCATTATTAGAATGGTATTTTTAAAATCTACAACTCTACCCTGTGAGTCCGTTAGTCTACCGTCATCAAGAACTTGTAAAAGGGTGTTAAACACATCGGGATGTGCCTTTTCAATTTCGTCAAATAGTACCACTGAGTAAGGCTTTCTTCTAACTGCTTCAGTTAATTGTCCCCCTTCTTCATAACCAACATATCCTGGAGGTGAACCTATTAGTCTTGATACGGAGAATTTTTCCATATACTCTGACATATCGATTCTAATCATGGCCTCTTCGCCACCAAAAAGTTCCTTTGCAAGGCTCTTTGCCAAATAGGTCTTACCAACTCCAGTTGGTCCAACGAATATAAATGATCCTATTGGCTTGTCAGGATTTTTAAGTCCAACTCTTGCTCTCTTTATCGCCTTTGAGATGGAGTCGATTGCTTCATCCTGTCCAATGACAATCTTCTTTAAATTCTTATCTAGGTTCAAATACTTTTCGCTTTCTTCCTTGGTCATAGAAGTTACTGGTACATTTGACCAGTCGGAAACAATAACCGCAATGTCTTCAAAGCCAATACTCATGTCTCTCGTGGACTTTTGCATCTTCCATTCATCTTGAACCTTTTCTAGCATTTCTCTCTTTTCTCTAATCTCGTCACGAAGTTTGGCAGCTTTTTCAAAGTCCTGAGTTGATACTGCCTGTTCTTTTTTGCTCTTTAGCATATCAACTTCCTCTTGCATATCCTTTATATCAGGTGGTGCAATATAATTTTTAATTCTTATCTTCGAACAAGCTTCGTCAATTAGGTCAATAGCCTTGTCTGGTAAAAATCTGTCTGTAATATATCTTGCAGATAATTCCACCGCCGCATCTATTGATTCATCCGTAATCTTAACCTTATGATGGGCTTCAAACTTATCCCTAATTCCCTTTAAGATGGTCTTTGATTCTTCAATGCTAGGTTGTTCCACAACTATTGGTTGAAGTCTTCTCTCGAGTGCTTGGTCCTTTTCAATATGCTTTCTGTATTCATCAATGGTTGTTGCACCGATGATTTGTAAGTCCCCTCTCGCTAGGTTTGGCTTTAAAATATTTGCCGCATCAAGGGCTCCTTCAGATCCCCCTGCACCGATTAAAGTATGGAATTCATCAATGAATAGGATTATATCATCCTTCTTCATCAACTCTTCGATTACACCCTTAATTCTCTCTTCAAAGTCGCCTCTGTATTTAGTTCCTGCAACCATACCTGCAAGGTCCAGGGAAACAATCTCCTTGTCTTTGATTATTTCAGGAATATCTCCCTCTACAATTCTTTGAGCAAGGCCTTCTGCAATTGCAGTCTTACCAACCCCGGGCTCTCCAATAAGCACCGGATTGTTTTTAGTTCTTCTTAGTAGAACTTGTATTAGCCTTTCAATTTCCTTGTCTCTTCCAACTACAGGGTCAACCTTGCCCTCTTTTGCAAGTTCATTTAAGTTCTTAGTAAACTTGTCCACCAAGGACTTTTCTTTCTTTTGACCTTGGTTCATCTGTTGATTAGATTCTTTTTTGTCGGAGAAGTGTTTTTTTAATTCCTGTCTGATTAAATCCTTGTCAACTCCAGTCACATTCATCATATATGACGAAAATGAGTCGTCGTCATCCACAAGGGCCATTAATATATGTTCCGTTCCAACAAATATTGAACCTGCATTTCTTGCAAAGTTTCTACTACTTTCCATCATTCTCTTAACCCTTGGAGTTAAAGTCTCTGGAACTGAAACGGAGTTTCCGATTCCAATGCTCTGTAAGATTACTTTATATAAATTTTCATATACCGCTCCAGCCCTTTCTAATATTTCCGTGTCCTCTGTTTCCAGTTTCATAAAGGCAAGCAGCACATGTTCTGTACCAATATAGTCGTGTTTAAAATTAAAAGCTTCCTGGGCAGCTCTGCTTAAAAGCTTTTCAACATTTCCAAAATTTTTCGCCATAATAGCTCCTTTCTTGGGACTATTTTAAGTTATCCAAGTCCGATTTAAGCTTATTTATTTCATCTCGAAGTTCGCAAGCTCCTTCAAAGTCTTCCTTTTCAATGAAATCTTTTAGAGCTTCTTCCTTTTTTTCTATTTTATTAACGAGAATTTTAATCTCCACATTCTCTTCTTCGTTGGCTTCAGAACCATTTGCCATATTCTTTAAAAATTCGTCATCCAGTCTGTCTTTAAATGTTGTGTAACATTCTGAACAGCCAAACTTTTTATCTTCAATTATATCTTCTAAGGTTTTAAAACAATTTGGACATTTGTCTAAAGTCTTTTGCTCCTCTTTTTCATTTTTCATATTCATAATATCAAAGTTTATTTTCACATTAAGAGCTTCCCTTAAAAGATCTGTAATAGCTTGACCTTCGTCACTCTTTATAAAATCTTTAAACTTGCTAAAGTCTATTCCGTTTTCATCTTGCGGAAATATTTCATTCATATATTTAGAATAACAATCCTTACATAGATTCATAACCCTATGTTTTTCTCCATCATAAAAATGAATTTCAAAAGTAGATTCATTATTACATTTATCGCATTTCATAAGTTACCTCCTATCTTAGAAAAGCTAAGAGCATGTTACGAAGTAAATCTGCGCGTACAACATTTCTAATATTGTTGTCCACATTTGTAAGTGCAGTGTCTTCAAGTGCATGTATAATAAGCCTGCCTTCTCTTTTAGTTAGTACTTCTTCTTCGTATAGACTCTTCACTATACTATTGGCCTTGTCCTTGGTTATACTTGTGCCAATAACATCATTTATAAGTTCATCAATATAACCCACTTCACTAAAAGCAAGCTTTGTAATTTTTATATACCCGCTTCCTCCTCGTCTACTCTCGATGTAATATCCCTTGTATGGAGTAAACCTTGTTGTTAATACATAATTTATTTGAGAAGGAGCGCAGTTGAACTGACTTGCTAAGTCGTTTCTACCTATCTCCAAAATTCCATCTTCAGTTTGTGAAAGTAATTCTTTTAAAAAACTTTCTATGGAATTACTTAATCCTGCCATAGTTTCACCCCTAACTTTGACTTTCTTTGACCTAGTTTGTAAAAAAAATTTCTCTGTACTTTTATTATATCATAACGAGATATTTTTTCAATAATTGAACAATGCGAAATAATTTCGAATCAAAAAGGTCAACCACTATGGGCTGACCTATTATTTTATTCTTCTACATGTGCTTCTTCAATAATTTTTTCTGCAACATTTGATGGAACTTCTTCATATCTTTCAAATTCCATTTCAAAGTCCCCTCTTGCCTGTGTCATTGAACGAAGGTCAATTGAGTATTCAAAAAGTTCTGCATGTGGAGCTTCTGCTGTAACGACTTGTGTGCCGTCTTCTTGTGAATCCATTCCAAGAATTCTACCACGTCTCTTGTTCATGTCTCCCATAACATCACCCATGTACTCTTCTGGAACTGTAATAACTATTTTCATTATAGGTTCAAGTAGTACTGGTTTTGCTTCTTTAATACCTTTTCTGAAGGCAAGTTGTGCTGCCATCTTAAATGCCATTTCGTTTGAGTCAACTGGATGGTATGATCCATCATATAGTGTTGCTTTAATATTAACTACTGGGTATCCTGCCAAAGGTCCCTTTTCAAGTGACTCTATTAAACCTTTTTCAACTGCAGGGAAGTAGTTCTTAGGAACTGCACCACCGAATACTTCTTCTTCAAATACAAAGTCTTCTTCTGTTGGTTCAAATCTTATAAATACATCACCATATTGTCCTGCACCACCAGATTGTTTCTTATGTTTACCTTGAACATCTGATTTGCCTTTAATGGTTTCTCTATATGCAATCTTAAGTGGAATTATTTTTGTTTCAACGCTAAATTCATCTTTAAGTCTATTTAGTATTGATTGTAATTGAACATTTCCTTGTCCACCGATTACAAGTTGTTTTGTTTCAGGATTTCTTTCAACATTAAGACTTGGATCTTCCTCTTGTAGTTTTGAAAGTGCAGATGAAATCTTATCTTCATCTCCCTTTGAAACCGGTTCAATGGCAATGTAGTATGATGCCTTTGGAACCTTTAATGCCTTGTACTCTATTGGATGAGCCTTTGTGCAAAGTGTGTCCCCAGTTTCAGTGATGCTAAGTTTTGAAATAGCACCGATGTCCCCTGCAACAACTTCGTTTGTTTCTATTTGCTCTTTACCTCTGATATAGAATAGGTTACCAATTTTTTCTGTCTTATCTTTATTTGCATTGTATATTTCAGTGTCCTTAGTAAGCTTACCTGAAACAACTTTGAATATTGAAATCTTTCCTACAAATGGGTCAGTTATAGTTTTAAATACTACTGCTGAAAGTGGTTCGTCTGGATGAACTCCTCTGTAGTTTCCATCTTCAAGTCTAAAGCCATACTTTGCTCTTTCGTCTGAAGGTGCTGGCATAAATTCGGTTATTGTTTCAAGAAGTATGTCAATACCTGCTCCTGTATCTGTTGAACCTGCCACTAGAGGAACTGCTGAACCTTCTAGAAGTGCAGTTGTTATACCTTCCATAAGTTCGTCGTGGTTAAACTCTTCACCATCGAAATACTTGTTCATAAGCTCTTCGTCACTTTCTGCAACGATTTCAACTATTTCACCATAAACAACTTCAACTTCGTCAACTCTATTTTCAGGAATAGGAACTTCTTTCCTTGTAAATCCATCATATTCATATGCTTTTTTGTTTAATACGTCTATAAGTCCTTTAAAGTTTTCTCCTTCTCCCACTGTCAATGTAAAAGGAATAACTTTTTTATCAAAATTTATATGAAGATCGGAGACTATCTTGTTTAAATTTGCATTTTCTTTCTCCATCTTATTTACGAATATTATTCTTGGTAATTGAATTTCCTTTGTATAATTAAGAACTTTTTCAGTTCCAACTTCTATTCCACTTGAAGAGTCAATTAATACAAGCGCTGCTTCAGAAGCTCTTAGCGCTGAGTAAACTTCGTTCTTAAAGTCGAAATATCCCGGAGTGTCTATTAGATTCACTTTAAAACCGTCATATTCTATTGGGATAACGGTTGTATTAATTGAAGAGCCTCTCTTTATTTCTTCCTTTGAAAAGTCAGAAACTGTGTTTCCCTCTTCAACTTTTCCTATACGTTTAGTCACGCCGGTGATGTTTAACATTGACTCAATTAAACTAGTCTTACCAACTCCGCTGTGTCCAACTAAACATAAATTTCTAATCTTATCTGTTGTATATGCTTTCATTATTACCTCCCGTTAATTTACCTTACTCTGATTATAACATGAAAACAATTTCTTTTGTATTAAAATTTAATTTTTTTATGATTGATTAATATGAATTTATTATAAAAGTCAAACTCAATATTTTAAGTTCAGTTTTACAACTTCTTAAATTTTTGCTTTTAATTCTATTAAATACCAGTGCAAATATTATTATATTTATAATCAACTCTTTTCCTAGTTATTTATTATGCCTTTAATTTCATTCTCTATGGTATAATATGTTTATGAAAACAGTATTAATAACAGGGTCTTCAAGAGGTATTGGAGCTGCAACCGCTAGAAGACTTGCTAAAAATTATAAAATTGTCATAAATTACAATAATTCAGAAAAAGAAGCTCTATCACTCTTAGATGAGTTAAGGAAAATAAACCCATTTGTCATATCAATAAAAGCAGACGCATCTAATGAAAACGAAGTTTTTGAAATGTTTGAAACTATAGAAAAAAGCTTTGGAGGTGTTGACATACTTATAAACAATGCTGGTGTTTCCTATTTTGGACTAATCCAAGATACCCCTTTTGAAAAATGGTTTGAAGTTATAAACACAAACCTTAACTCTGTATTTTTAAACTCAAAAAGATCTATTCCATACATGGTTGATAAAAAAAATGGAGTAATAATAAATATTTCTTCTATTTGGGGAGATTTTGGAGCTAGCATGGAAACTTGCTATTCTTCTAGTAAGGGAGCTATAAACACCTTCACTAAAGCTCTTGCAAAAGAATTAGCTCCATCCAATATTAGAGTTAATGCTATAGCACCAGGAATAGTAGACACGGATATGATGAGAAATGATTTTAATAAACAGGAGCTAGCAGAACTAAAAAACAAAGTTGGTATCAATAGGTTCGCAATGCCCGATGAAATTGCTGGACTAATAGAGTATTTAATATCTGATCAAGCCTCTTATATAACTGGTGACATTATTCATATAAATGGTTGCTTCTATTAAAACATGAAGGGTCTTTTATAGCTTATTTATCATAGCTGTAAAGACCCTTCTATTATTTTTTTAATTCTTATCTACTTCATATTCAGATGTACTTACAGGCAATTCTTTTCTCTTTAATATAAACTCTATAAGTTCTTTTACCAGGCCATATATAACCGCAAAGATTGGAACACCTATTATCATTCCAACTATTCCAAACATAGCTCCACCGATAATAATTGCAAAAAGAATCCAAAATGAATTTATTCCTATTGAGTCAGAGTGAATTCTTGGCTTAACAACATTACCATCGATTTGTTGTCCAATTACAACTGCAATTAGGAATATAAATGCAGCCTTTATATCTTGAACGCCAATCATAATAAAAACTGGTATGGCACCAATAACCGGTCCGATATATGGAATCATATTGGTTATGGCAATTAGTATCCCCATAATTATTACGCCTTCAACCTTTAGGACAAGTAATACTACAGATATTTCTATACCTAAAATAATTGATGCCAATAGGTCCCCTGTTAAAGTTTGTTTAACGGTCTTTCCAATGTCCCTTGCAATGCTTATTAACTTTGCTGCGACTTTCTTAGGAAAGATTGCAAAGGTAGCTTTCTTTGACATTGCTCCAAAGTGTTCTTTGTCATTTAAAAGATATAACGATACTATTAAGCCTATTCCAAAATTGAAAAGCACTGAAACAAATCCAGATGCAAAGGAAGTTAGTTTTGGTCCAACCTTTGATAAAATACTCTTTAAATATTCTGTTAACTGTGCTATTCGCTCTGTTAAAAAGTCAGATACTTTTTCATTAACACCATACTTGTTGAAAAGTTCTCCCCATGACTCAAACTCATTATTTTTTAAATAATCTGAAATTATGTCGCTTAACTTTGAAACCGAGTCCACAATTTGAGGAATTAAAAGTGAGAAGAATATAACTATTAAAATAATTACGATTAAGTAAGTAATTATAAGAGATATCATTCTCTTCTTTTTAAAGGAAAGCTTTTTAAATCCACTTATCTTATTTAAATTTCTTTCAATAAAATCCATGGGCATATTTAGTATATATGCAATAACTCCACCATAAATAATTGGTGAAAGTATACTAAATATATTTCCAAATCCCTTTTTAAATCCATCAAAGCGGTAAATTATAAAAAAGAAAAGTATGGAAATAAAGACCGTTAAAAGTCTGTAGAAGAGCTTTGTATTATCTTCTTTGTTAAAATTCACCTTCATTAGCTTCTCCTGCTTTCTAATTCAGCAACCCTAATAACTTCTTCAGCCACAAAGTCTGCCACTCTTTCATCAAAGACTGAAGGTATAACATATTCAGGGTTCAATTCATCTTCTGAAATTAAATTTGCAATTCCTACTGCCGCCGCCATTTTCATCTCTTCAGTAATCTTCTTTGCCCTTGCCTTTAATGCACCTTTAAATAGTCCTGGGAAGGCAAGTACATTGTTAACTTGGTTAGGGAAGTCGGATCTACCTGTTCCCGCAACAAATGCGCCGCCTTTTATTGCCTCTTCATATGGAATTTCAGGTTCTGGATTTGCCATGGCAAAGACAATTGGCTTAGTCTTCATGCTACTTACCATGTCGGCATTTATTACGTTTGGTCCAGACACTCCAATAAATATATCCGCCTTAGTCATGGCATTTTTCATTGTTATGTCCTCGTCTTCTATATTTGTAATCTCTGCAATTTCCTTTTCAACAAAGTTATATTTTTCAATTTCAGATTTCTTTAAAACGCCCTTTCTATTAAAGGCATAAATATTTTTAACTCCAAGTCTCTTCACCATGTTTATTATTGAAAAACCTGCAGCACCAGTTCCCGAAACCACAACGGTAACATCTTTTGCCTCTTTCTCTGCAAGCTTTAATGAGTTTATAAGTGCAGCAGTAACCACTATGGCAGTACCATGTTGGTCATCATGAAACACTGGAATATCAAGTTCGTCAATTAGTCTTCTCTCTATTTCAACACATCTTGGAGCGGAGATGTCCTCTAAGTTGATTCCACCATAGGTTGGAGCAATATTCTTTATAGTTTGAATAATCTCTTCAGTGTCCTTGGTGTTTAAAACCACAGGCACTGCATTTACTCCACCAAACTTTTTAAATAGAACTGACTTCCCTTCCATTACAGGTAGTGCTGCTTCAGGTCCTATGTCACCAAGTCCAAGCACAGCAGTTCCATCGGAAATAACTGCAATAGCATTGCCCTTCCAAGTATATTCATATGCCAAGTCCTTGTCCTTTGCTATTTCTCTACAAGGCTGAGCAACCCCTGGAGTATATGCAAGGCCAAGTTCTTCTTTGGAATCAATCTTTGCCTTTGATTCTACGCTTAGTTTCCCCTTCCAATTTCTATGAGCTTCCAAGGCTCTTTCGTAAACATCTTTCATTCTATTTCCTCCATAGTATGCAATAAATTCATTTTTTCAACACTTTAATTATAACACATGGATAAAACATAAAAGCATAATCAATATTTTGATTAGCTATGATAAAATAGTATTAGAATTATAATTGGAGGGATAAATGAAAAAATTAAAAAAATTATTTCTATTGTTGTTTCTTTGCATAGGCCTTGCAGCATGCAAAAATCAAAACAATGTGGAGTCAAATATAAATGGCAGCGAAGAGCATATGCATGACCATGACCACGAGCATGACCCTGAACATGAACATGACCATGACCACGAGCACGAGCATGAACATGATGTAACGGGAAAAGAGATTGAAACTGAAATAGGAAAAAGAACTATACTTAAAAGTTTAGATGAAATGGATAAGACTATTTCAAGTGGCCCATTCAACTTTAAAATAAATGCGGTTCAGTTAAGTAGCCTTGAAGTAAAAGATGAACACCTAGATGAATTTAACGGTCAAAAGATGATTTACTTCCTAAATGTAAGTATTTTCGTAGAACACATGTCAAATGAAGTTCATAGTCTCGATATGAAAAATGCAAAAATAGTAGACTCAAATAATAAAGAGTACCTTCCTGACATGACAAAGTCCGACAACTTTGATGGCGACTTTAACGGAAACTCCATGGACGAGGGAAACTTGACCTTTTTCGTGGATGAGTCCGTAACAAAAGACGAAAACTTAAAACTAGTAATCCCACAGGCACTGGACGAAAATGGAAACAAGATTGGAGACGAGGCTTTGTTTAATATAGAATTTGAAAAATAGAAAGTTAAAATAAAAGAGCCCATATGGGCCCTTTTTTAATTATCGCTTCTTGAGAAAGCATTTTTCATGTTATTTGATGCTATATATAACACTCTGTCTAAAAGTTTATTAGTTTCTCTTTCTGTAAAGTCAGAAATATCTTGATTTGCTCTTTCTAGAACTTCATGTAGAGCATCTCCCTTTAAATCTTTTTCCTTTACTTCCCTATCTGTCTTTATAATCATTTCATGGGACTTTGCCATAATCTTTTGATTATATCTTTCTACTTCAACAATTGCTTCACTATAATGTGCATCTACAAGTGCGCCAATAAGTCTATTTGTCCAGTAGAAGTTATTTGTAGTTACAGTGATTGAATCGTCTTCAAAGTACTTTGGAGTTGTTCTTACATTTGCATAAAGGGCAACTGCAGAGTTAAATGCATTTGAACCAAGGGCATGCCATTCTACAACTTTATTTCCTTCACCAATATATGGTCTGATTTGAGTAAACACAGTAACATTATTTCTATTAATTCCTATAGGTCTGTACTTACCCCTCTTTTCTCCCTTGCCATATGAACTAAATTCTGTTCCTTGGTAGTAGTATGAAAGTACATATTTCATGTCCTCAATTGTGATTTTTCTTTCAGGTACCATTGCCCATGGTAGGTCTAAATCTTCTGGTGTAAAGTCTGCATCAACACCGTCCCACAAAAATGATCTTGGATTAAAATGTCTTAGCATACCCCAAGCTCTTGGTGTGTTATAAACTCTGTCAGAGTCTTCTCCAGAACCATATGCAAATCTTGGATTAAAGTCGTCATCTTTATTCAAATTAAGATGATGTTCTTCAGTCCATTCCCTTAAGTCTTCACAACACATAAAGTTTTCTTTTTTGCCATATGCATCTTCAAAATCAAAGTAATCTATACCAAGTTGATTAGGCATTACTACATAGCAGTCATCAGGAACACGACTTGCCATCCAGTGATGTCCACCAATTGTTTCAAGCCACCATATTTCATTTTCATCTTGAAAAGCAATTCCATTTGATTCATAAGTTCCATGTTCTTCCAATAGCTTTCCAAGTCTTTCAACACCTTCTCTGGCAGATGAAATATATGGAAGCACAACAGTTACAAAGTCCTCTTCCCCAAGTCCACCTTCCTTTTTGTCCTTATTATTTATTAAAAGTGGATCCGCACCTAGAACCCTTGGATTTGTAGTAATGGTTTCAGTTGCAGTCATTGAAATATTTTTTGAATTAGTTCCATTGCAACCCCAAATTCCCTCTACAGGATCTGAGTTTGGATGAGCAGTATATCTAAGTGGATTGTCTGGAAGATCAAACTCACATTCTGAAATTACTGATTTATATCTTTTTGGTTGATCCTTAGGTTCAACCACAATAAATCTCTTCGCACTATATTCTCCTGAAGGTGAATCTTCACTTCTTGTAACTATAGTTGAGTTATCATAAGAAGCTTTTTTCCCTACAAGTAAAGTTGTACAAGCCATAATCGTCCTCCTTGTAATTTTTTTCTGTACACTTACAGTTTACTCCTAAAAATTGCAGATGTAAATTATGATAACAATTATTAAATGATTTTTTAATATTTTAAGTCACCATGATATAATGTCATTAATAGGAGGTGTTCATTTTGAACAAAATTAATTTTAAAAATTGGGTGGCAGAAAATTCAAAAGACGAATTTAGTGAACTTGCAAAACTAATAAAATCAGACTCTAACTTTCCAGAGGATGATAGTAAAGATTCAATCTTAATCTATTTAAGAGTTAAAAACTTAAGCCCAGAAGTCTTAGAAGAATTTGAAAAGGCTTGGGAAGAATTTTCTAAATAAAAAATACTCCAGTGACTAATTGTTGCTGGAGTGTTTTATTTATATTGGAGATTTTGGATGATTTTAAAACAATTTTCACAAAAAAATGAGGGCAGTATTTTCCATGCCCTCAATAGTTTTTTTGTCTTTTTTTATATCTGTAGCGGTTGCTCAGATTGCAAACAATTCACTCTTTTCCCACGCTCCAACCACTTAAAATAGCCACTTACAAGGTTACTGGTGCAGAGGAAGGGATTCGAACCCTCACGAGAATTTCCCACTACCCCCTCAAGATAGCGTGTATACCAGTTCCACCACCTCTGCCTAGTTTAAAAGTTTCTCTTAAACTCTTTTAACTGTCTTGCATAGTTGCTAAGCCAATTTTTAAAATCTTTATGCATTCCATTTTTAAGCTCTTTGTCTTCGTAGAATGTTTTATAGATTTCATAATTTCTCTTTACTTTTACATCGTAGTATCTGGCTTCGTCTATTGGAATATTTTCAAAACCTTCTCCACCTTTTCCAATTATTCCCTTGTCAAGCCAATCTTGAACATTTCCCATACCTCCATTGTAGGCGATTATGGCAAGGTCTGTATCTCCAAAGTGGTTTAGTAGGTAGGACAGATAGTATGTCCCTAGTTTTATATTGGTGTCTGGGTCTTGTAACATCTCATCTGTGTATTCAATGCCCATCTTTTCGCAAATCCATTGTGATGTCTTTGGAATAAGCTGCATTAGTCCAACTGCATTCATATGTGATTGTGCCTTTTCATTAAAGTTGCTCTCAACTTTTATAACTGAAAGCACCAACAGTGGATCCACTGCGTATTCTTCACTATATTTTTTTATCTCTTCCACATGTTCCACAGGTCTTGTACTACTTCCATATGCAACAACTGCAAAGGATGCAAGTATGCCAACTATTAGTAGGGCAATTATAAATTTAAGCAGTCCTTTGAAAAATTTTTTCATAATAATTTCTCCTCGATCAAAAAGAGTTTAAGTTCCCTTTGAGTTTCTTGTAATTCATTGTCATTAAAAATTATTTTAAGTGGTTTTTGTTTAAATTTTTTCCATATATCATTCACTGAAATAATCTTTTCTGCTTCCTCATAGGAAATATTTTGTCTTTTCATTAATCTTTCTATTTGTGTGTCTTTCTTACAATCAACAGAAATTATATCATAAAGAATGCTATTTTGTAACCTCTCCTCTATTAGTGAGTAAAGTGGTATTTCAAAAAAAATAGCCTTTTCTCTATTTTCATTTCCCAATGAGATTATCTCTCTTATGACCATGGGGTGAATTAGCTTTTCAAGTTCTAATCTTTTCTCTTTTTCATCAAATAGAATTTTTGAAAGTTTTTTTCTGTCAATATGTCCACTTCTATCTAAAATATCTCTTCCGTCAAATATCTTTGCAACTTCTTGAGCAATCTCTCTTCTCTCATAGAGTTCATGAACGATTTCGTCTGCACTGAAGGTTTTAAATCCATTTTCTCTTAAGAAGTTCATCACAGTGGACTTGCCGGAGCAAATTCCCCCTGTGATGATATAATTCTTTTTATTTTGATTCATACCAACTATTTCCTGTACTGATGTCCACTTTTAAATCCACATCAAGCTTAACTGCATTTTCCATTAAATCTCTTAAAAGCTCTTTTACTTCATCAATTTCGTCGTTATATGCATCAATAATGAGCTCATCGTGAACTTGTAATACAAGCTTACTCTTAAGTTTTCTCTTTTTTAGTTCGTTGTGAACTGAAATCATGGCAAGTTTTATAATGTCCGCAGCAGAGCCTTGTATTGGAGTGTTTAGAGCGATTCGTTCTCCAAATGCTCTAATGTTAAAGTTTTTTGACTTAAGCTCTGGAATATATCTTCTGCGGTTCATTATTGTGTGAACATATCCCATTTCTTTGCCCTGCTCCACTATATCTTCCATATATTTTTTAATTCCCTGATAGGTGTTTAAATAGTTGTCGATATACTTTCTTGCTTCTTTTCGAGTTATGTTTAAATCCTGTGACAAACTAAAATCTCCAATGCCATAGACAATTCCAAAGTTTACAGCCTTTGCATTAGATCTGTCCAGTGGTGTTACTTTGTCCAAGTCCACATGGAACACTTCTGATGCAGTCTTTGCGTGAATATCCACTCCCTCTTTAAAGGACTCAAGCATTACTTCGTCCTTTGCAAGATGCGCAAGAACTCTCAGTTCGATTTGTGAATAGTCCGCATCAACTAGTGTGTTTTCATCTCCAGATATAAAGGCCTTTCTAATTAGACGGCCCTCTTCCGTTCTAATTGGAATATTTTGTAAGTTCGGGTCTATTGAACTTATTCTTCCCGTAACTGCAATTGTCTGTGTGAAAGTTGAATGGATTCTTCCATCTTCTGATATAAGTTTTGAAAGCCCTTCCACATAGGTTGACTGAAGTTTCTTTATGGTTCTATAGCGAAGTACCTTTTCTATGATTTCGTGTTCGCCTTTTAATTTCTCCAGCACTTCCACATTTGTAGAGTAACCTGTCTTGGTCTTTTTTATTACAGGAAGGCCCATCTTTTCAAATAATATTTCTCCCAGTTGCTTAGGGCT
The DNA here is from genome assembly GCF_037890055.1 of Lagierella sp. ICN-221743. Classification (NCBI taxonomy): domain Bacteria; kingdom Bacillati; phylum Bacillota; class Tissierellia; order Tissierellales; family Peptoniphilaceae; genus Lagierella; species Lagierella sp. ICN-221743. Next base: position 18,897 of record NZ_JBBKBD010000022.1, read on the forward strand.
GTTTACATTAAACTCTTCCCCTGCATCATCGTGAATGGACTTTTCCAGCTCATCTATTTCGTTATTAAACTTCTCTCCAAGCTCGTCAAGGTATTCTCTGTCCACTTTAAATCCAACATTTTCCATGTCTGCAAGAACTTTTATCAGTGGGTTTTCTATGTCGTAAAAGAGTTTTTCCATATCCCTTTCTTTAATGATATCTAAAAGCGGCTTTCTTAAATCTTCGCAAACGGAGATAAAGCTTGAAATGTATTCATCTAATTCCTTCTCTTCAACTTCATCTAAATCCTTTTTCTTAGCGCCTTTTCCAAACACTTCCTCTTCAGATTTTATATTCCTGTCAAGGTACTCGCTACAAGTCTTATTAATTTCGTAGTTAGTGTTTGAAGGGTCAATTAAATACTCCATTATGGAAATATCTTCATACAAAAAGTCAACACTTAATCCATTTCGTAAAAGATAATACAAATCCGACTTTATGTGGTAAGATAAAAACTTTTTATCCTTTGATGAAAAAAGCTCTTTAAATTCCTCTAGCTCTTTTTCATCATTTAATTTATAAATGAAAACTTCGTCTTTGCCTTCGCCTTTAAAGGCAGTGTATTCTGGCTTGCTATGAATATAGTTATCACCATTGTAAAACATATGAAAAGTTATATTTTTTTCATCAGAAAGCTCTTTTACTATCTCAGCAGGCGAAGAAACTCTCTTTGAAAGAAAATCTTTTTCAAACTTTACTTCCTTTTCAGCTCCAGGAAGCTCCTTTAAAAAGGAATTAAATTCAAGTCTTTCGAAAATTTCCCTAGTCTTTTCTACATTCGGTTCTTTAACAACGTAGTCATCAAGTTTTCTTTCAAGAGGAACTTCAGTAAAGATGGTTCCAAGCTTTTTACTTAAAAATGCCAAGTCCTTGTTTTCAGTTAAATTATTTTTAAGGGCCTTTCCTGAAATATTTTCAATATTTTTATAGACTTCTTCGATGCTCTTATATTCCTTAATCAGTTTTAGTGCAGTCTTTTCTCCCACACCAGGAACTCCAGGGATGTTATCGGAGCTATCTCCCATTAGTCCCTTTACATCAATTAATTCAATTGGTGTGACGCCATATTTTTCCTTTACTTCCTCAATGCCAAATCGTTTTGTTTGAGTTATTCCCTTTACAGTTAAAATTACATTTACATTTTCATCTATAAGTTGCAAGTAGTCCCTGTCTCCAGTTACCAAAAGAACTTCGTATCCCTCTTTAGATGCTTTTTTAGAAAGGGTTCCCGCAATGTCGTCTGCTTCATAACCAGACTCTTCCTCGAAACATACATTCATTGCCTGTAAAATGTCTTTCAATATGCCAAACTGAGTGGAAAGTTCAGAAGGCGCCTTGTCACGATTGGCCTTGTAGTCGCTATACTCTTCAACTCTAAAGGTTGGCCCCGACTTGTCAAGCACCACGGCAATATGATCTGGCTTATACATATCTATTGCCTTGTAGTACATGGATAGGAAGCCATACACGCCATTTGTAAAAATTCCGTCCTTTGTGGTTAAATGTCTTATTGCATAAAAGGCTCTAAAGATTAAACTTGAGCCATCAATTATCATAAATTTTTTCTTCATATAATCCTCCAATTATCTCTATTATATAATATGTTGACGATTAAAGAAAATCCACAACATTGACTTTTACTGACTTTAAAGCTATAATTATTTTATACGGGGATGAACCTGGTTTCGACGGGGATACTGAATTCGGAATAGCGAGTCGTTTTCGTCTAAAAACGTAAAAAAAGGACAACTAAATATAAACGCTGAAGATAATTTAGCATTAGCTGCCTAATTAGGCGGTAGTCCGCCTTGGCTTTCTCGCAGTCCAAGGCCTGACTTCAAATTTAGCGAGACACTGATTCAAGTTTGTTTCGCCTTGAATTTAGTATTAGAAACTACCTAGTACATGTATTTGCTTATTGTTTATTGTACTAGGGAACAAAACACAATAAGCTGCACTCGGAGAGGTTCCCTTGGATGTATTTTCGGACAGGAGTTCGACTCTCCTCATCTCCACCATCAAAATCTACAAGAATTTGTAGTGCTACAGAACAGTTTAAAATAGCTGTTCTGTTTTTATTTTTATTGTACTTAAAGTCTAACGGAGTATATATTAGTACAAAAAAAGTTGGTAAAAAGTTGGTAGAAAAGTTGGTAGAAAGTTGGTATTTTAGTTTTAAAGTATAAGTAAAATAAAAGAGCGATTTTTCATCGCTCATTTACCATTTAAAAATAAGATGCCATTTTAAAACTTAAGCTATTTTTGTCACCATCAGTTCCTATAATTACATGGTCTAAAACTTTTATACCTATTATATTACCTGCTTGTTCCAGCTTTAATGTTAGTTTAATATCTTCATTACTAGGTGTAATATCTCCACTGGGGTGATTGTGAATTAAAACTATCGAACAAGCTCCATGAAGTATCGCAGGTCTAAACACTTCCCTTGGATGTACTAAAGAACTGTTAAGTCCTCCCATGCTAACTAAATGATATCCTACAACTTTATTTTTTGTGTTAAACATCAGTATGATAAAATGTTCTTTTTCTGGATTATAATTATTTGCTTCAAATATTTCAAATGCTAATTCTTTTACTAAATTTGGTGAATTGATTGTTTTTCTTGCGTCATAATTAACAGCTTTACTTTCTCTAACTAAGTCATAATGATATATATACATAATCGTCTCCTAAAATTTACTTTTAATATTTTATTTGTTATAATTTTAGGTATACAAACAGCGTTGAAATATACGCTATTTGTTACCTGTGAGATTGCACTGTGGCTCGTCAAAGTTTTTAGTGCAATCTCTTTTTTTATTCTTCTTCCATATTTTTTAGTTCTTCCTCAACATCAGTCTCTAAGAAAGTTATATAGCTTTCCACTCTCAACACTTCCTTAACAACTTCCAACATTTCCTGTTGATCTAACGCCTTCTTTACACTATGAAAAGTATCAGCAGATTTTCTCAAGGCTTCCTTTAATTCTTCATCACTTAAATTTACACCTCGGTCAGTAACTTCTTCAAGTGCTTTTCCTGTATCTGCAGTAGTAACAAAATCTTTTGTAATCATTTCCATTAAAACTTTATTCACTTCCTGCATACAGTCTTCATTTCGTCCATAATCTAAATACTTGTCTACTTCAATTCCTGCCTGCTTTATGAGCTTTAAAAGTCTAATTTGTTCTTGGTCGATATCGAAAGGGTTTCTCATTTTGTACCTCCTGTGGTATAATAATTGTGCAACGGTTTGTGTTGCGTGCACGTTTATGAAATGTCAAAAAATATTTTTTTTGAGGCGAGGAGAAGACCAACTCCCCGC
>NZ_JBBKBD010000023.1:0-20053 GCF_037890055.1 Lagierella sp. ICN-221743
ACGGCGGCTGATTAAAGCGCCGTTTTTGCATACATATTTAATTAATCTAGCTTAAAAACTTTTGCAATTGTCATTACATTTGATTTTGAACTTTCCCCTTTAGACTCTTCTCCAAAAACATTACCTACGGATTTATCAAAAATAAATTCTCCAGTGGCGGAAGCTCTAAAACTCTTGCCGCTCTGTTCATTTATGTTAAATCCACCATTTCTAAATTCTATAAATGGTTTTTCTCCATAGATGTATTGGCAACCAGGGTCTACGATGGAAACTTCATTGTCAGTAACATTTTCAAGTACAATCACTTCAGAATACATGGTTATATTTACGTCTCCACTTTTCTCCGTTGGTATGGAAATATCTTCCTTTAAAGTTCTATAACCTATTTTTATATCCTTGTCCTTGTACTGTGCCTTGAGTTCTTCTTCCAGTTCATCAAGGTTTTCTTTTTCTTCACCAACTTTAAAATCAGGAATATCTTTAGTTACTTCCTTTGCCTTTAAATATCTTTCTTTAGAATTTTCTTCTAAAGAAAGAATTTCAGAAATTCTACTGATTTCAGAAGAATTATTATTGTTTTGTCCAGCAAAATAATAAATTCCCGCAGCCACTACCAAAACTAAAAGTGATATAATAATATTTTTCTTTTTCATTTTGCACCTCTATGTATAGTTCAATTTAAACTACAATTTATTATTATTTGTATACCCCATTTTTATAGTTTCATCTTTTTTCTTAAATAAAAAAAGGACTAAAATAATTTAATCCCTTTTTTCATATTCTTCTATTAAATATTTTCCTATTCGATTGTAATCGTGGCGAACTTTATCTTTATAGTCATTAAAACATTCCAGCTCTACAATTTCATATCCCTTTAAAAACTCCCTATCTTCATCACATAGGTATACTGGCGTACTCTTATATCTCTTCAAGGTGTTATCCGGAATTTGTTCCTTGTTTACTATTATTTTGTCGATTACTGAGTAACCCATATGTGAATTAATGGCCCTAACATGATCTGAAACAGAATAGCCTCTCGTTTCTCCATACTGAGTCATTAAGTTGCAAACATAGTACACTGTAGCCTTTGTTTCTTTTAATGCCCTTGCAATATCTTTTACAAGCAGATTCGGCATTATGGAAGTGTATAGACTTCCTGGGCCAATTAGTATTATATCTGCACTTAATATTTCCTCTACAGCTTCCTTCATTGGCTTTGGTCCGTCAGGTTTTAGATAGACTTTTTCTATTGAAATATCTTTGTCCTTTGTAGAGTTCCCAATATTAGATTCTCCCTTAATGGTAGTACCGTCACTCATCTGAGCATAAAGAGTTACATCTTCAAGGGTCATGGGAAGAACTTTTCCAGTTATGGCAAGTACATTTGACGCTTCCTTTATGGCTTTGTCAAAGTCGCCATAAATGTCTACCATGGCCGCCAAGAAAAGATTTCCAAAGGACTGCCCCTTTAGTCCTCCTTCTTTAAATCTATAGTTCATTAGCTCCTTCATTTGTGGCTCTGCATTTGCCAGTGCAATTAAACAAGCCCTAATGTCACCGGGAGGAAGTATGCCCATGTCCTTTCTAAGAACTCCTGAGCCTCCACCATCATCAGCGACGGTTACAATGGTTACAACATCCTTTGTTATTTTTTTTAATCCTTTTAGAATTGTGGAGTTACCTGTGCCTCCACCAATAGTTACTATTTTCATATTTACCAATATCTAGAATCCCTATGGGATATATAGACAGTTTCTCCTTTTTCTTCAAATTGCTTTCCTAGCTCATTTGCTATGGCGACAGATCTATGTCTTCCACCTGTACAACCTATTCCGATTACAAGATTCGTCTTTCCTTCTTCCTTGTAAAATGGAAGTAGATAATTTATTAAATCTTTAACTTTATCCAAGAATATTTTAGTTCTCTCATATTTAAAAACAAATTCTCTAACGTCTTCGTCTTCTCCAGTTTTTTCTTTAAGTTCATCCACATAGTATGGATTTGGAATAAACCTAACGTCAAACACCAAGTCGGCGTCAAGTAATGTTCCATTTTTAAACCCAAAGGACATAATCGTTATATTTATATTTTCATTTTTTAAAATCTCACTGCCATAAAAAGATAGTATTCTACTTTTTAGTTCTCCCAGTGTAAGTGTGGAAGTATCGATAATATGTGTTGCGTTATCTCGTAACTGCTTTAAGCTAGCTCTTTCTTCGGATATTTCTGAGAGGATGTTTCCAGTGTTTCCTAGAGGATGAGGTCTTCTTAGTTGTTTAAATCTTCTTACTAAAATCTCATCTCTTGCATCTAAGAACAAAATGCTTATATCCTCTCCTGCATTTTTTAATAGTAAAACTTCTTCATAGAGCTTACTAAATAGAATACCACTTCTAATATCCACTACTATGGCAGTCTTTGTTATATTCGATTTGTTATTACTTAAGAGTTTGATAAAGTCCTTTATTAAATCTGGAGGAAGATTATCCACTGCATAGTATCCCATATCTTCCAAGGCATTTAATGCAGCAGTTTTACCTGCTCCAGACATTCCCGTTACAATGACTACTTTCATTAATCATTTCTCCTTTTGAAATTTAACACTCTTGAACTATCTATACCTGCCACTTGCATCCTTTCAAGGGCAGATTTTAAATTCCCCACATATTGTGGTCTATGTGCATCGGAACCTAGTGTAAACTTTATATCGTAGTCCTTAATAAGCTTTAGCTGTTCCACTGTTAAGTTCTTATGTGAAGAATTTATTTCAAGGGCAGTGCCAGTTTTTTCACAGGCCTTTGCAAGCATCTCTATGTCCACAGGCACTTTGTCTCCTGGATGTGTAATGGTAAAGATATTTTCTTTTTCTATTACCTTTATTAGTGCTTCTGTGTTTTTTCTTGTTACATATTCCCTTATCTTCTTTGAAAACCTAATATTATTTATAAATCGATAGTGGGCGTAGCTATAAAAGTCCTTAAACACCACTCCATTATGAAATCCTAAATTTATAATATCAAAATACTTTTCATATTCTTCGGGAATATCATAAGTTCCATCATATCCAACCACATTTGCTTCAACTCCAAGGAAGATATCTATTCTGTCACTATACTCTTCTTTAAGTCTATCCACTTCTTCTCTTGCAGTCTTGATTAAATCTTTTTTTATTCCATATAAATAATGTCCTGGACCATGATCGGTAATATAAATTTCTTTTAGTCCAGCATCTATTGCTGCTTCAACATTTTCTCTTATGGTTCCCTTTCCATGATTATTTTTACTATATATGGTATGAGTATGGTAGTCTGCAATTACTTTACTTCTTAAATTCTCCAATAATTCTAACCTCCGGTTCTAAATTTACACCGAACTTTTCATAAACAACTTCTTTTACATGGTTAATCACATATAGCACCTGTTCACAGTTAGCATCTCCTGCGTTTATCACAAATCCACAATGCTTTTCGCTAACCATGGCGTCTTTGTATCTATATCCTCTAAGGGCACAGTCATCAATAAGCTTACCCGCATAATAACCTTCAGGTCTCTTAAATGTAGAGCCAGCAGATGGATACTCCAGTGGTTGTTTTGAATCTCTCTTGAAAGTCAATTCATCTTGGTATGCTTTTATTTTGTCGTATTCTCCCTTATTTAGGTTTATAACGGCTTCAAGCACAATTAGACCTTCGTCTTGTACCCTTGAGTTTCTATATCTAAGATTCATGTCCTTAGCGTCTATTTCAAGCACATTTAAGTCTTTGTCTATAACCTTTACACTTTCAAGTACATCCTTCATCTCGCCACCGTAGGCACCTGCGTTCATTGTCGCAGCTCCTCCTAGGTCTCCTGGGATGCCTGAAGCAAACTCGAATCCTTGAAGGCTATTTTCAAGGGCAAAGTCTGCAATCTCTTTAAGCGTTGCCCCTGCTTGTGAAGTTATTTTACTTCCATCCAAAGTTATTTTTGAAAAGTTCTTATGTAACTTGATTATAACCTTCCTAATACCTTGGTCAGAAACAAGTAGATTACTACCATTTCCAATTACCATATAAACCAAATCATTTTCTTTTACAAGTTTAAGAGCATTTAGGATTTGCTCTGTTGTATTTGGCATTATAAGAACATCACATGGTCCTCCTATTTTAAATGTGGTGTGGTTTTTCATAGGTTCATCATAAAGCACCTCACCTACGTCACATTTAGAAAAAATATCTTTATAATTTATCTTCATTTGTTACTCCTTTAAAGTATTTAACCCCTTTAGATACCAAAGAAAATGATCCATATACTACAATTATCTTGTCACTAAATTCCTTTATTGCAAAGTCTAGAGCCTTTTCTACATTTTTCATATCATAAACTCTATTTGAAAATTCCCTTGCCAAATTACAAAGCTTATGTGATGGCAGGGACCTTTCACTGCCACTATCACAACAGACTATCCCATACGCAATATCACTGTTTATCTCTAAAAGCTTTCTATAATCCTTGTCTTTGTAAAATCCAACAACAAACACAAATTCCCTATCTGGAAAGTCCTTTAATAAAGTATCTCTTAAAGACTTTACCGCCTGTGGATTGTGACTTCCATCTATAATAACTATTGGGTCTTTATTTACTATTTCATATCGTCCCGGCACAGTGGTCTTATTAATGCCTTTAATGGCACGCTCCAAAGAGATATTAAAACTTATCTTTAATTCCTTTAACACTTCGAAAGCAACCACCGCATTAAATCTCTGTACCTCTGAATGTAAATTTAAATTAAATTTATACCCACCGTAATTAAATTTTTGACAGTCTCGAGATATTTCGTAATTTTTTATATTTCCAAAATCAGGTACTATAAGTTTTGCATTTTTAATACTAGCTTCTTTTTCAATAACTTTATTTACTTCTATTTCTTGTGGATAATAAACCACAACGCCTGACTCTTTTATTATACCCGCTTTTTCATATGCAATCTCTTCTAAGTTATTACCTAGAAGTTCCATATGGTCCATTCCAATTTTTAAAATAACCGAAGCTACAGATTTTTTTATTACATTGGTAGAATCAACACGTCCACCAATTCCAACTTCAATCACTGCAAAGTCACATTCTTCTTCATAGAAATATAAAAATGAAATTATGGTTGCAATGTCGAATTCATGTACTGTAATGTTTTTTTCTTTTGCCAAGTTCTTAACATAATCATAATAATTAAGAAGTCTTTCTTCATCTATGTTCTTGTGGTTTATTTGAAACCTATCACTATTTGAAAAGATTGCAGGGGAAGTATATAGTCCAACTTTATAACCATTTTCTTCCAGTGCATTGGATATAAAATTACAAACAGATCCCTTGCCATTTGTTCCTGCAACATGAATTATATTTAATTTGTCTTGAGGGTTTCCTAAAAGCTCAAGTACTTTTTCTATATTTTTAGCTCCATTATATGCTTTTTTATCGTTTGAAATATCTAAAATATCTTTATTCTTCATAGTTCACCTATTAAATTATACCATATGAAATTACATATTTTACCATAAAAAAGGATAGCTAAAAGCTACCCAACTAATTTTAATTTTTCAGTTTGATCATAGGTTATAAGCGCGTCAATCATCTCTCCAATTTCTCCATCTAGAAAATCTTGAAGCTGATAAATTGTCATGTTTATTCTGTGATCAGTAACCCTTCCTTGAGGGAAGTTATATGTTCTTATTCTTTCAGATCTGTCTCCTGAACCAACTTGAGACTTTCTTGCATCGGCAATGTCTTTGTTTTGTTCTTCCAACATCTTGTCATATAGACGTGACTTTAATATCTTCATTGCCTTGTCCTTGTTCTTAAGCTGTGACTTCTCATCTTGGCAAGACACCACAATACCTGTAGGAATATGTGTAATTCTTACGGCAGAGTCAGTAGTATTTACAGATTGTCCACCATTACCTGAAGATCTGAACACGTCAACCCTTAAATCATTTTGGTCTATTTTAACATCAACGTCATCCGCCTCTGGAAGAACTGCAACTGTTGCAGCTGAAGTATGGATTCTACCACCAGATTCTGTTTCAGGAACCCTTTGAACTCTGTGAACTCCAGATTCATATTTTAACTTTGAGTAAGCACCTTCGCCTGTTATCATAACAACGGCTTCTTTTATTCCCCCTACTCCCTGCTCTGAAATTTCCATTATCTCGGTTTTCCAGTTCATTGAGTCTGCAAACATCTTGTACATTCTTAAAAGTTCTCCAGCAAAAAGTCCGGCTTCGTCTCCACCAGCCCCAGCTCTTATTTCTAAGAACACGTTCTTGTTGTCATTTGGATCTTTAGGTAGTAAAAGAATTTTAAGTTCATCTTCAAAAGTTTCGATATCTTTTTCAAGCTTTGAAACTTCCTCTTTTAGAAGCTCTCTCATTTCGTCATCAAGGTCTTCATTTAAAAGTTCCTTGTCTTCTTCAATTGTATCCTTTGCATTTTTAAGTTCATCATATTTTTCAATAATCGGTTTTAAATCTGCATGTTCCTTTATTAATTTTTGCCAATGATCCATATCCTTCATTACTTCGGGATCGGCTATTTCAAATTCAAGTTTTTTATATTTTTCTTCTACTGCATCTAAGTTTTCAAACATCTAAAACACCTCGTCGTTTTTTCTTATAAACTTTTTATAAATAATATTGCAAACTCCAAAACTAAGTATTAGTACTATTGGACTTATATTAAATAGTTCCACCGATATAGCTATGGCAATGGCTACTAAAAATTCCACTATTTTAAATCCCGACTTCTTTCCAAGGCTATATACAGATGCGGCAATAACTGCTGCAACTGCAGGAATTGCTCCTTTGAAAATCTTTTGAGCAATGTCAAGACTGCCAACTACCTTATAAAAGTGTGCAATTACCGTAATTATCATAAATGATGGAAGTACTGCACCTAGAGAACAAAAGAAAGCTCCCTTTGCACCTTTTATTTTAAGTCCTATGTATATGGACATGTTTACTGCTAAAACTCCAGGCATTCCCTGTGCCACCATTAGAGCTTCCATAAACTCTTCATCATTTAACCATTTTTTATTATCGACTACTTCTCTTTCTATAATAGGTATCATTGCAACTCCTCCACCAATTGTAAAGGCACCTATTATAAAAAAAGTTTTGAATAAATCAAAGTAAAACAAAATACCTCCTAATTAGTGAATATTCCAATGACTCCCGCCACAAGTATAACAGGAATTGGATTTATCTTTTTTATTCCCACTGCATAAAAAGATAAAATGAATACTATAATTCCAACTATTGATGTTAGGCCTTCGCTTGCTAGAGAAAGAAACCCTGCGCCTATAAGTCCTATTATAACAACTTTAATTCCATCTAAAAATAAATTCAAATACTCATTGTCCCTAAATTTTTTTATAAACACATACATCAAACTCACAAGTATTATAGATGGAAGTACCACGGATGTGGTTGCTGCCAGTGACCCTGGTACCCCCTTTAAATTATATCCTATAAATGTGGCAAGGTTAATTGCAATGGGTCCAGGGGTTATTTGGGATATGGAGATTATGTTTATAAAGTCCAACTTTTGTATCCAGCCATTGTTTGTAACAACCTCTTGCATTATAAGTGGTATCATTGCATAACCACCACCAAAGCTGAATAAACCTATTTTAAAAAATGTAGTGAATAGCTGTAAAAATATCATATCATACTCCTTGCTATAACACATCTATCAAATCCATTGTAATCTTTTATCAAATTGATATCAGTATATTCATTATTACTCAAAAGCCCCTTTAAAGGCTCTCCCTGATTATATCCTATTTCAAATGCAATGTATCCATTTTCATTTAAATGTTCATGAGATTTTTCTATAATTGCTTTGTAAAAATCAAGTCCATCCTCGCCTCCAAATAGTGCAAGCTCTGGTTCTTTTTTAACCCTTTCATCAAGCAATAACATATCTTTTTTGTTTATATATGGAGGGTTAGAGACTATTAAGTCAAATTTCCTTTCTTCAATGGAAGAAAAAAGATTAGACTCTTTAAATTCGCAGTTCTTTACCTTTAAAAGCTCTTTGTTTCTTCTAGATACATCCAGTGCCACCTTAGATATATCAACTCCTAAAACATTCGATTTTGGTATTTCTAAGGCAAGTGTAATGGATATTATGCCACTGCCGCAGCCTATATCTAAAATATTTTTAAAATCCACACCCAAGTTTAGTATATTTTCAATTAAAATTTCCGTTTCAAACCTTGGAATCAAAACTCCGTCTTTTAAATAAAAATCCCTTCCGTAAAAATTCTTTTTACCAATTAGATAATTTATGGGATAATCCTTTGAGTACTTTTCATAAATTTCATCTATCGTAATTTCAATATCCTTTGGCACAGTTTCATTTTGATTAAAAAATATTTCCGTTTGACTTAGTCCCATAATATTTTCTATAACAAAACTTCCATCAACTTTACCAAATTTTTCTAATATCTCTTTTAATGTCATTCTTATACCCTTCGTTTACAGGATAATATTAAAATCAAAAAGGCAGAACAATACGTCTGCCCTTTTAACACTATTTAATATTGTATTTTTCTTTAAACTTCTCAACTCTTCCACCACGCTCAGCTGATCTTTGACGGCCTGTGTAGAATGGATGACAGTTGGAGCAAACTTCAACTTTTATATCTCCTTTAGTTGATCCTGTTTCAAAAGTATTGCCACAAGTTGTACATGTAACTGTAGCTTTATGATATTCTGGATGAATTCCTTCTTTCATTTATTTCACCTCTTTCAACACAATTAAACATTTAGCTTAATAAGTATATCATAGTAAGCTATTCATTTCAACTGCGAAAACTAATTTTATTCATAGCAGCAACAAAATCTTTATTCCTTTTAGTATTACTTAGCATTTCAAAGAAATTATCAACGACGATTTGATTTGATTCTTCCGATAGAGATCTTCTAAGTTTTCTTACTGCATCAAGTTCTTCTTCACTTAAAAGCAGTTCTTCCTTTCTCGTTCCTGAAGATGCAATATCAATTGCTGGAAATATTCTAAGTTCTGAAAGATTTTTATCAAGCTTGACTTCCATGTTACCTGTTCCCTTAAACTCTTCAAAGATAACATCGTCCATCCTGCTACCAGTATTCACCAGTGCAGTAGCAAGTATCGTTAAAGAGCCTCCCTCTTCTAGGTTTCTTGCTGCACCAAAAAATCTCTTTGGATGGTTTAGTGCCATCGGATCAAGTCCTCCAGAAAGAGTCTTTCCAGAGTATGGGCTTGTAATGTTATAGGCCCTTGAAAGTCTTGTCAAACTATCCATAAGAATTACAACATCATGTCCATGCTCAACCATTCTCTTTGCCCTTTCAAGAACAATTTCTGCAACCCTTGTATGGTTTTGTGGCATCTCGTCAAATGTAGATGCAACAACTTCACCATCAACAGACCTCTTCATATCTGTAACTTCTTCTGGTCTTTCGTCTATAAGAAGCACAATTAAAAATATATCGGGATTGTTTTTCTTTAAAGCCTTTGCAACTTTTTTTAGAAGTGTTGTCTTACCTGTTTTTGGTGGAGCAACTATCATGCCCCTTTGTCCCTTTCCTATAGGACAAATTAAATCTATTACCCTGGTTGCAAGATCGTCTTTTTCATTTTCAAGCACGAATCTCTCTTTAGGATAAATTGGCGTAAGGTCTTCAAAGTTTCTTCTATTTCTCAAATTTTCAGGAGTTTCATAATTGACTTTGTTCACATAGATAAGTGGAGAAAATTTTTCTTTGTCACTTACTTCCCTTGTTAACCCTTCAACAAAATCCCCCGTCTTTAATCTGAATCTTCTAACTTGAACTGGAGGCACATATATGTCATCGTCTCCAGAGTCATATCCATCGGATCTTAAAAAACCAAATCCATCGGGCAAAATATCTAAAATGCCCTTGACCTCTCTTGTAGCTCCAGTGGAATTGTCAGTACTTTTTTCACTTCTATTATCTTCTTGTATATCTTCTACTTTTAACTCTTCATCTTTTGAATTTATTCTATCGTTAATCTTTGCTTGCTTTTCAATTTCTTCAATTAATTCACTCTTTTTGTACTTTGAAATTCCAGCAACTCCTAAAGCCTTTGCGATAACCTTTAAGTCATCTAATTTTTTTTCATTTAAAACTGATAAATCCAAAATTTCCTCCTACTAATGAAAAAATAAATATCCGCCCTTAGGCAGATATCTATATTTTTATAAATTTTTAACACTTTCCCAGTCTTTTAAAAATTTTTCAATTCCTATATCAGTTAATGGGTGTTTTAACATTTGATTAAATACTTTATAAGGAATAGTTGCTATATCTGCACCTGCTTTAGCACATTCCACTAAGTGAATAGGATGTCTTACAGATGCTGCAATTATTTCTGTTTGTATATCGTAATTATAAAATATTTGAGCGATGTCATCTATTAAAATCATACCGTCGCTGCTTATATCGTCAAGTCTGCCAAGGAATGGACTTACATAAGTTGCACCTGCCTTAGCAGCAATAAGAGCTTGTGATGCAGAGAAGATTAAAGTTACATTTGTCTTTATGCCTTCATCCGTAAGTTTCTTACAAGCCTTAATACCTTCTTTTGTCATAGGTAACTTGATTACGATATTTTTGTGAATCTTTGCAAGCTCTCTTGCTTCTTCAAGCATACCTTCACATTCAAGACTAACAACTTCTGCAGATATAGGTCCATCTACAATTTCTGTTATCTCTTTAATAACATCTTCAAAAACTCTTCCTTCTTTTGCAATTAGGGATGGATTTGTAGTTACTCCATCAACGATTCCCCAAGATGCTACTTCCTTTATTTCATCAATATTTGCAGTGTCAATAAAAAATTTCATATCTTCTCCTATTATAAGTTCTTTAGCATTACAACTTCTAATTCATCAGCAACTGTTTCACATGAGTCAAGACATTTTTCCATTAGTTCGTAAATCTTGCTCCATCTGATTATATAGTCAGTGTTGTCATTTTTGTAAAGATCTCTCATAGTCTTTATATAAAGTCTATCCCCTTCTTCTTCAATTGAGTTAGCTTCAACTATAAGTTCCTTTAACTTTTTAGACTTTTTGTAATTTGGAAACTCATCTACACATTTAGATAGCATATCTACACAGCTAACAATTAGCTTGCTAAATTCAAGAGCTTCATCAGTTACAGAATCCAAATTAAGAATATACATCTTAACAAGAATATCTTCAATGTTATCAACAACATTGTCAAGATAGTGAATAATATTAGTAATATCTTCTCTTTCAATTGGTGGAAGAAACTCTTTTACAAGATTTGCCATGATTTCATGTTTAATCAGGTCACTTTTATGTTCTATATCGTGAATTTCTTCAGTTTGTTTTTCCAGTGTATTCTTATCATAAGAGTTCATTGACTTGCTTAAATAATCAGCACATTCCCTTGCCTTTTCAGACATTTTAATAAATCCATCAAAGTAATTGTAAACAGACATAACTTCTCCTTAAAATAAATTCATAAATATTTTCGCCATAATAAAACCAATTAGACCACAACCAGGGAATGTTAAAACCCATGTTAGTACCATTTCCTTAACAACTTCTAAGTTTACATTTCTTATACCTTTAGAAGCTCCCACTCCCATTATAGCAGTTGTCTTAACGTGAGTGGTACTTACTGGTACTCCTAGTAGTGATGAGAAAAGTAAACATAGTGCAGCTCCTAAATCCGCAGAAAATCCTTCATATTTTTCCATCTTCACCATGTCCATCCCAACTGATTTTATTATCTTTTTACCACCTATTGATGTTCCTATTCCCATTAGAAGAGAACATAATATCATTAACCATATAGGTATATGAAAACTATCTACATGAGCTTGTCCTTGAGATAAAAATACACCTAAAAGGAAAACCCCCATAAATTTTTGGCCATCTTGCGCTCCATGCATAAAAGCCATAGCAGCTCCACCAAAAATTTGTCCATTTTTAAATAAATTTTGAGTTTTTCTCCTATCCACTTTCCAGAATAATAGCTTAATGATTGATACAACTAAGTATCCAAGTCCAAATCCTAATATAGTGGACATAACTAAACCATATATTACCTTTATCCATTCAGATCCGTTAATACCATCGATTGAACTTTGAATTGCTATGGCAGCTCCCGATATCCCTGCAATTAATGCATGAGATTCAGAAGTTGGTATACCAAAATACCACGCAGCAGTGGCCCATAACACTATGGCAAAAAGCGCCGCTGATAATCCTACCAATGCCATTTTTGCATCATCCCCGAAGTCAACCATGTTGTAAAGTGTCTCTGCAACATTTGCATTGACAAAAGTCATGATTAAAACTCCAAAAAAGTTAAAAATAGCAGCCATTATTATTGCCCTGTCTACATCCATTGTACGAGTAGAAACCATAGTAGCAATAGCATTAGGTGCATCTGTCCATCCATTTACAAAAATTACTGCACAGGTCAAAATTGCTGTAATAAGTAATGGAGTATTGACAGTCATCTCTTTGATAAAATCTAAAAATGTAATAGTCATAAATGCTCCTTTAAGATATATTATATTTGAATTTTATAACATTGTTCCATTAATGTAAATATACTGTTAGCACTTTGTAAAATAATTAAATCAAATTTTTAAAATATTCTACATCTTTAATTATTATTCTCTTTTTTGAAATAGTAATGAGTTCCTCTTCTCTAAGCCGACTAAGCTCTTGATTTAAAGTACTTCTATTAACATGTAACATTCCCGCTAAAACTTCCTGTGAATAAGGTATTCTTATACTATTTTGTGACTCATTCACTTCTAGCATCCAATAGGCTAACCTTTCTTCTATACGTCTATATTCAACAGTTTTTAACATTACTTGACTATAGTAGGCAAACTTTGAAACAAATGTTAGAACATTTTTCATGAAGACTGGATCAGATTCCACTATGGGCATTAACTCCTTCACTGGAACTTTAATTATAGTGGAGTTTTTTACAGCATATGTATCCATAGTGTATTTTCCATGACCAAGATAAATTAAATAAAATGGAAATGCATCAATTGCAAAGGCATAGTCCCGTCCCATATCTTTTAAATAATAAAAGTAAGATGAGCTTATTTCCTTTCCCTTTGTTGTAAACTCAGAAGACTTTAAAAGCCCCTTAACAACAATGCAAAAGTAATCTAAATCCTCTCCCTTTCTAAAAACAATTTCATTTGCGTCATAATCTTCCATAATAGAATTTGTTCTTAAAAGTTTTGCTATAGACTCAGTAGAGATATTTTCAAATAGCGGTCTGTTTAATATATCATTACTCCATATCATTATAAGACCTCTTTTCATTAATTTAATAAAATGCTAATCTAAATTTTATTTTATATTTACATCTAATTTCTATTCTACAGCATACTTTTGTTTATAACAAGAAAAAAGTCTACAATATGTAGACTCTTAAATTTAAAATTATTAAAAATAATCCAATCATAAAGATTATTACTAGTTTTATGAGTAACAAGCACAATATAATTTTCATCAAAGATGAAATTTAAAGTTTACTCGCCTTCATAAGTTTTATTTTAATATTAAAAATCGGACAGAGCCAAAGCTCTGCCAGATTTTATTTGAATATTGTACTTTCTTTAATATCTGTAGCTAGTGACTTAACAGCCCTTTCTACCATTTCATGTCTGAAAGCATCTTCTTTTTCTCCCAAATCAGGATTTCCTACTGGATATGGGATAGCAACTGTTGGAACGATTCTATTAGCACCAACAGATTGAGATATAGTTGTAATAGTAGCCATGTGTACTATTGGAATGCCATATCTTTCAATTTCTTTAACCATAGTTGCACCGCAACGTGTACAAGTACCTCATGTTGATGTTAAAATAACGCCATCAACACCAGCTTCTTTTAACTCTTTACCGATTTCTTTACCAAATCTAATAGAGTTAGCAACTGCAGTACCAGTTCCAGTAGTTGTATAGAAGTATTTGTAAACATCTCCTATAACTCCTTCTTCTTTTAGGTCTACTAACATATCAAGAGGAGCTACTCTATCAGGTTTTGCATTTGCATATACAGGGTCATATCCACCATGGATTGTGTAGTAATCATTGTTAAGATCTTCTCTTCCTGATACATCATACTTGCCCCATTTTTGTGCAGATGCAGATTGGATTCTATCTGGGTTTCCATTAGGTACTATACCACCTGAAGTAACAAGCGCAATTGTAGCCTTAGAAAGATCTTTAATAGCTGCTGCAGGTTCTACTGAGTCAAACACTGGCATTGGTAATTCTGTTTCGAATTCTTCGCCATTAAGTCTCTTCATAAGCATTTCTATAGCTCTTTGTGAACCAATCTTGTCAACAAGTATAGTACGTCTTTGACCTTGTGGGAAATAATCATCCACAGATGGATCTAATTCTTCATCTAGTGCAAGCTTATTAATAAGCTTAACCATTGCAGGAAGTGCTTTTCTCATTGAAGCTGCAGAGTTTCCAGTTGCAACTGTATAAGCATACTTTCTAGCTTCATCAAGACCAGGGTTTTCTTCATACATACCAGTTATACAAGGTACGCCCTTTTCGTTGAAGAACTTACATACTTCAGCACACGCAACACCATATCTACCAGCGTTAAAAGCAGGTCCTGCCACTACGATATCAGGTTTATGTTCTTCATAAGTCTTTTCAAGAAAAGCCATAGTCTCTTCTCTATTTTCATTAAAGTAGTTATCACCACAAATAATTGTTCCTAATAATTCTATTCCTTCAGCTTTCTTTCCAAAAGCATCTGAAGGTCCAACTCCTCCATCTCTATACTCAGGAGGTATGTGTGCCATTTCTTCTCCACCGATTTGGCCGAAGAATTGGTTGATATAATAAATAACTTTTTTACTCATCTTCTCCTCCTAATATAGTTTACAAGTTGCATTGTGATAGCCGATTTCAGAAGTAGCTCCGATTACAGCGTTAAGTTCACATTTCATAGTTCCAGTTTCAGGATCATAAGCTCCTGCCCAACCACCAGCTAAGTTAGCTATAGCTTCAGGGTCTCCAAGAACTTGGTCAGCCTTTTCAAGTTCAACAATATGACTTACATTTCCTGTTGAAATAACTGCAACAGCTTCTTTAGCAGTATCAGTAAGAGGTTGACTTGTACCGTCCCATCCTGAACACTCATCAGTAATAAGTACTGTCTTGATACCTTGTTTTTCAAGTCTTGAACAAATCATTACAAGGTCTGAGTCAGGGTTTCCATAACCTTCTTCAGAAATTATTACACCATTAGCTCCTACCATCTTACATAGTTTAGCAGTGTAATCACAAGATACAAACTTTCCATTAAGAGTAGTCATTTCAGGTGTCATTACAACTCCTAGGAAGTTTATCTCTTTACCATGTTTATTATAAAGTTCTCTAATAACATTGTTGTTTTGATGTTGATATGTTGTTATCTTGTCACATGCAGCAACACAGTTACCTGAGATAACAGCATTATCAAGTTCTTCATTTGGATGTAAGAAAGTTGGTAAAATATGAGCAGAATCAGTGCCGTAGATATATCCAGCATGTAGTAGACCTTGAGAAATTAACATCTCAACGTAAACAACCTTTGGTAGATCAGGATATTTTTCGTTTTCTTCAGCATGATCTCCCATTTCAAAAACTTGAACTTCTTTAAATTCTTCAATATCTTTAGCTGCTTCACCAACATATTCAGAAGCCTTTAATCCAACAATTCTACAAACTTCTTCATGCTCATGCGGATTTAAGCCTTCAACAGGTGTTATATCAACAACAACATTCATTGTCTTTGAGAATGGAGTCCATTTAGCTCCCTCTCCCCACATGTCAATAACTCCCTCTTGGAAACCAACAATATCTCCAATAGTAACAATTGCAGTTCCTGAAAGTACATTTACCTTTCCGTCTCCACATTGTCCAACATCAGTAGTTACCCCTGGGAATCCCTTAGTACCTTCTACTGTGTACCTTGGTTCAATAACGTCCTTTACAGGAATTATTCTCTTCTTTTCCCCGGGTCTTGCTAGATCAACTTTAATATCTTTTACACCAGATATTTTTTTCATTTCTTCAATAAAGGCATCTTTGTTGATATATAGACATTTGTCTTTAACAATTGTCTCATCGCCAAAGTTGATATCCTCTATTTCGACTTTTCTTAATTCAAGTCTCAAGCTATTCACCCTTTCTTATATAATTAAACCTTGAAGCCTCCTCTAAAGCAGACTTGTAAAGTTCAAAATCAAGTAATTCATAATCTTTTGTATGTCTATATTCGGGTTTTCTCTCCCCTAAAGTAAAATCATATTTCAAAATGCTGTTTTCAATTAACTCTACAGAGTGTTCCGAAATACTACCTTTTTCTTTGGAAACAAGAATAGACTTTACTGGAGAAAAAAACATTTTTATACTGGCATTTAGCGGATAAGAAACTAACTCATGGCCAACATATACCATATCCCTTACCTTAATAAGTACGTCTCTGTAATCACCAGAAACCCTAATAACATTTGTATCATCTTCAATTTTGCTATTATTCGTTACCGTTAAAATCTCCATTTTCTCTCCTTTGTGAAAACCTTTTTTAAAATATCATTTTCTTTCATATATAGTCTATCATTTAATTTTTTTTAATAAAGTTGTTGGGACAACACTTAATAATTTTTTTATGTTAGAAAAACAACAGTTTAAGATTTATAATATTTTATTTGTATTTATTACTATTAGTCAGTTAAATTCATATAAAAAGGAGAGAATACTCTCCCCTTTTTATAAGTTAATTCATATTATTTTTCTCTTGGAACATATCTGTCATATGGAAGAGCATATGGTTTTTGTTTGATGTAGTGACCAGTTCCCTTATCACCAACAAATTTACCATTTTCTGCCATAAGTTTTCCTCTTAAGAATACCTTTTCACAAATACCATCTCTTTCAAATCCTTCGTAAGTATCATAATCACTACCTTCATAATTATCTTTGAAGGTAATAGTTCCTTTAACATCAGGATTATATATTACTATATCAGCATCTGATCCTGGAAGTATGGCTCCTTTTTGTGGATAGAATCCGCAAACCTTAGCTGGATTAGTAGAAGTTAATTCTACGAATTTTTGTCTAGTAATTCTATTCTTCATAACCCCTTGAGTCCAAATCATATAAAGTCTGTTTTGCATTCCAGGGCATCCATTAGGTATTTTTGTAAAGTCATCAATACCTTTCTTCTTAGCTTCAAAACCACCTTTAACAGCCGCATTATCTGAACCTATAGCTGTCAAGTAACCTTTATCAACAGCATCCCATAGAGCCTCTAAGTGATCTTTTGTTCTCAAAGCTGGAGCACAAACGTATTTTCCACCTTCAAAGTTAGGTTTTAAGAAATTAGATTCATCTAAAGTAAGATAATGAGTACAAGTTTCTCCATATATACTATATCCTTCTTCTCTGGCTTCCTTAATAAATCTCATTGCATTTTTAGTTGTAACATGCACTACGTATAGAGGACAATCTGCTATTTTTGCCATTTGAATTCCTCTAAAAGTTGCTTCATCTTCAACAATTGGCGGTCTAGATAAAGAGTGCCCTATTGGATCTTTAACTCCCTCTTCTTTATATTTTTTAGCCAAAGCTTCAATAAAGTCTCCGTTTTCACAGTGTAGCATAGATGTAAGACCATATTTTTTTGCTTCAGTCATTCCCTTTATAATCAATTCATCATTGGCATAAAAAGGAGTTCCCTTATAAGCCATAAAAAATTTTAAATTTGCAACGCCATTTTCTGCAAGTTCTGGAATACTCTTCATGAGTAGTTCTTCATCGTTATCCATAACCATAGTATGGAAAGAATAATCACAAGATGCTTTTCCGATTGCATTTTCTTTCTCATGCTCTTTTAAAGATTCAATAAGTGTCTTGCCTTTAAATTGAGGTGCAAAGTCTACAATTGTAGTAGTCCCTCCAACTAGTGCAGCATGAGATGTTTCAAAAGAATAAGATCCGAAAGGTCCCATATGAACATGCTCATCTACTCCGCCTGGAAAAACATATTTGCCAGTTGCATCTATAACTTCACAGTCATCCTCAGGCAAGTTCAATCCAATCTCTACAATTTTTTCACCATCAATTAATATATCTGCAACATATTCAGAAGTAGCGGAAATAATAGTACCATTCTTAATTAATTTTTTCATAGCATCTCCTTAATAAAAAACGCTGGGCATTTATTGCATAATGCCCTAAATTGCCACAGCGTTTTATTTCTATTACTTGTCAAATTTTCTTTCGTGCTTAGTATAAACAGAGCTATCAATACTTTCTAGGTATTTAACAACTTCATCTACAGGAAGTACGTCAGCAAATTTAGCTTCCATATCAAACATATTCCATTCAATTACTCCAGGAACTCTGTCGCCAACTGTTCCTTCAGGAATAAGAGTCTTGAATCCATATCCAGTAGAGTCCATTACAGTATGTCTAACACATGCACAAGAAGTTGCACCCATAACTATTACTGTATCTACTCCTAAGAAAGTAAGTGTTTGAGCTAGATGTGTGCCAAAGAAGTTAGAAGCGTATTTCTTATGGATAACTGGTTCTTCTGGTTGTGGTTTTAATTTAGGATCTATTTCTAACCAGTCAGTATTAATATCAAGAGCGCTCATAGGTATTTTTTCATCCCATCTAGGTAAATCCCATTGTGTTTCCCCTACATAACCTGTAGTAGTATGGAATATTGGAACACCTGCTTTTCTACCAGCTTCTAGAACCTTTAATGCATTTGCACAAACTTCTTCAGATTTATCACATGTAAATGGGTTACCTTCACTCATCCAAGCTTTAGCCATATCTACTGTAGTTATAGCTGGTGCTTTTCCTTGACCCATGTTTCTCATGAATCCTCTTTCTTTATAGATTTTTCTAGCTTCAGCAAATGCTTCTTTAAGTATATCTTCATTAAATCCATATTCGTCAACAAATTTATAATCAGGGTTCATTTTTTCAGTCATAATATTCTCCTTTGTTTTCCTTAGTATCGTTTTCATACATTCTAAATATCTTCATTTGAGCTCGTAATAAAGACTAACCATCAAAGCTTAAAATCCAATCAAAATTGTTATCGTTTTCTTTTTCTATTGGATTTGCTTTCTGATTCTATATTAACAGCGATTTTACTATGTCTCAAGTTCGTATTCGAACATCAAAAGGTTTTTTACACATCTTCAATGATATTTTTTAAATATTCTTCATTTAAAACATCAATTTCATTAAAGTGAATATTGATTACCCCTAGACTTTCTAACTTTTTTAACTCCTGATTAAGGCTTGGTCTTGTAACCCTTAGAGTATCCGATAACATCTTTTGAGTCATAGGTATTTTACAAGTGTCCACATATTTTTTCATTATTAGCCAATAAGCAAGTCTTTGCTGAATTTTTTTATATCTTGTGGCATTTAATATAATTTTAGTGTGACAAGTACAGCTTGCAGTAAATCTTAAAACATTGTTAGTAAGGGTTTCATTTGAAGAAATAATTTCTTTTAATTCATTCCATGGAATAAAATAAACATCACTTTCTGACTCCGCATATATATCATAAGGCCAGTGTTTAATTCCAGCATAAAATAAGTGTAGTGGATAAACTTCATGTTTATAATAGTATGCCACTACCTTTTCACTTCCATCACTTAAATATTTTGCCTGTTTAAGTAATCCTGATTTTATAACAACAAGACTATTAAGTATATCACCCCTAGAAACAACTAGGTCTCCAGGCTCAAAATTCACATGATCAATATCTAGACTATAAATTTTATTCATTACTTCATTTTCAACATATCTAAAAATAAAAACTGACTCAAGATTAATACTATTGTTCATGTCCACACCCCCATAACTTAATTTTATAAAAATAGAATAGAAATTGCAAATTAATAATATGTAAAAGAGGCGACCTAAAAAAGGGAAATAAAAAAAAGACCCTACAATGTAGAGTCT
>NZ_JBBKBD010000024.1:0-19423 GCF_037890055.1 Lagierella sp. ICN-221743
GGGTGCAAAATCTCAGGGCATTAAGCAGCTTATGGCGGGAGGCGGTATCGTCTTAATCGGATTAAAGCTGATTCCGCTTCTTGCAAATGTACTCAAGTAAGAAGAAAAGGAGAAATTAAATGTTTGGGATATTCGACAAGATAGAGGAGTTTTTCAAAGATCTTCTACTGGGCGGTATCCAAGCAAACTTAGAGTCCATGTTTCTTGACATCAACGATAAAGTTGGTGCGATTGCAACGGATGTGGGAAAGACACCAATGGGGTGGAACGGACAGGTTTTCAGTTTTATTAAAAGCATTAACGATTCCGTCATTATCCCCATAGCAGGTCTAATTATAACGGCAGTCCTTTGTATCGAGCTTATTAATATGGTTATGCAAAAGAACAATATGCACGATACAGATACCTTTGAATTTTTCAAGTACATCATAAAGATGTGGATTGCCGTATGGTTAGTGTCCCATGCTTTTCAGTTTTCTATGGCAGTCTTTGATGTGGCACAGCACATGGTAAATAAAGCGGCAGGGGTAATTAACACCTCTGCCGTTATCTCCGGAGATCAGATTGTAACGATGGTAGAAGGCTTAAAAGATAAAGGTCTTGGAGAGCTTGTCATGATACTCTTTGAAACCTCGCTCATAAAGGTGGCAATACAGGTCATTTCCATTGTGATTATGCTTGTGGTATACGGCAGAATGTTTGAGATATATGTTTACTCATCCGTTTCAGCCATTCCTTTTGCCACAATGGGAAACAAAGAGTGGGGACAAATCGGAACTAACTATATCAAAGGCTTATTTGCCATAGGATTACAAGGACTCTTTTTAATGGTTTGTCTTGGAATATACGCAGTATTAGTTAAGACAATACAGATAACAGATATACACACAAGTACCTTTACGATACTTGGATATGCGGTTTTGCTGGGGTTAATGATGCTAAAGAGCGGAACACTGGCCAAAAGCGTATTAAATGCACACTAAAAGAAAGGAAATATATGATGAACAAAAGAAAAACAGTATTGATAGCAGTAGCAGTTGGAACAGGTATTTTGGCAGTGATGGATAGAATCAGGCTTCACAGCAAAGTGAATGACTTGGAAGAAAGAACAAAGGACATCGGTCGCTGCCACAATGATTTTTGTCTAATGCAGGAAAGATATAACAGAAGTACAAATGAACAGATAGAAAGTATTCAGGAAGAAATCGGCTCCGTATATGAGCATATAGAGGAGCTTTCAAAGGGTAAAGAAGATGGGAGGTAAGTTATGGCGTATGTACCTATCCCAAAAGACTTAAAGAAGGTAAAAACAAAGGTTGCATTTAACCTTACAAAAAGACAACTGATAGGTTTTACGATTGCAGGACTGATTGGAATACCAATCTATTTATTTATGCGAAAGGTCGTTCCAAATGATATAGCAGTCATCTTTCTCATTGTGTCCACTCTCCCTATATTTTTTATCACTCTTTTTGAAAAGGACGGACTTAGCTTTGAGAAATATTTTAAGTATATTTACCTTCACAAATTTTATCAGCCACAAAAAAGAGTGAGAAAGGAGGTTTACCTTGAAAGACAAAAGAAAGATTCAGCAGCTAAAGTTAGAACAAAACCAAAAGAAGTTAAGAAGTCAAAAACAGGACTTAAAGCAAAATAAGGGAAAGTCTAAAAAAGACAGGGGCGGATTACTTGACCTTATCTTTAGGAAAGAACCGAAAAGATACACTGTTGAAGATACCATTCCCTATCTTAGACTCTTAAAAAGCGGGATATGTCAGATTGATGAAAAGCATTTTAATAAGAGTATCGTCTTTGAGGATATAAACTATCAGCTTGCTTTAGAAGAAGATAGGGATTTGATTTTTAATCAGTTTGCAAATTTTCTTAATTCCTTTGATCCAAGTGTCAGCATAGAGTTTTCATATATTAATCAGCTTGGCAGAAATGAAGAAATGAAATCGGCAATTCAAATACCGGATAAAAAGGACGGGTTTGACGATATTCGCCTTGAGTTTAGAGAAATGCTGAAAAGTCAGATTGTAAAGGGAAATAACGGACTGAAAAAATCAAAGTATGTAACCTTTACAGTGGAAGCGGATAATTTAGAGCAGGCAACATCAAAACTGGAAAGACTGGAGATAGATATATTATCGAGTCTTAAAAGTATGGGAGTAAGAGCAGAAAGCCTGAACGGAGAGGAAAGGCTGAAGATACTTCATGATGTTTTAAATCCGAATAAGACCTTTGAATTTTCATATAAGGACTTAAAGAAGAAAGAAAGCACAAAGACATACATTGCTCCTGATGAATTTAACTTTACACCGTCAAGGTATTTTAAGTTTGGAAAATTTATCGGAGCAGCAAGTCATTTTCAAATCCTTGCAAGTGAGCTTTCAGACCGTATGCTTGCAGAGTTTTTGGATATAGACGATAACATCAATATCTCTTTTCATATCAAGGCAATCGAACAATCGGAAGCCATCAAGATGGTTAAAAGAAAAAATACCGATATTGACAAGATGAAGATTGAGGAAAACAAAAAGGCTGTAAGGTCGGGATATGATATGGACATTCTTCCAAGTGATTTAATTACCTATGGAGAAGATGTAAAAAGTCTTTTAAAAGACCTTCAGACAAGAGATGAAAGAATGTTTGTTGTAACCATTATCTTTATGAACTTTGCAAGGACAATCCAAAAGCTGGACAATACCATTTCTCAAATCAGCTCTATTGCCAATAAGCATAATTGCAAGTTAAAAAGGCTTGACCATTCCCAAGAGCAGGGCTTAATCAGTGTACTTCCTCTTGGGGTAAATAAGATTGAAATTGACAGAGGACTAACCTCATCATCTACGGCAGTATTTATGCCTTTTACCACAGAGGAGCTTTTCATAAATTCGGCGAACAGTTTGTATTATGGACTAAATGCCCTAAGTCATAACCTGATTATGGCAGATAGAAAGAAACTGAAAAACCCAAACGGTCTAATTCTCGGAACTCCGGGAAGTGGTAAGTCCTTTAGTGCAAAAAGAGAAATGGCAAATGCCATTCTTACAACGGATGATGATGTGATTATCTGCGATCCGGAAGGCGAGTACGGAAACCTTGTGCGTCAGTTTAAAGGAGAAGTCATAAAGGTTAGCAGTAAGTCAAAAGACTATCTAAATCCTTTAGATATAAATATGAACTATGGCGATGGGGATGCACCACTGAAAGATAAAGCAAACTTCATTATGTCGATGCTTGAATTAGTAGTTGGTGGTAGTGGTCTTACAGCAGAAGAAAAATCGGTTATAGATAGATGCCTACCTAAGATTTATGAAAAGTATTTTGAAAATCCAAAGCCTTGTAATATGCCCATTCTTCAAAACCTATATGATATGTTAAAAAATCAGGAAGAAAAAGTCGGAAAAAAACTGGCAACGGAAATGGAGATTTATGTAACAGGTTCTCTTAATGTATTTAACCATCAGTCCAATGTGGACTTAAATAAGCAGCTACTTTGTTTTGACATTAAGGAGTTAGGCTCGCAGCTTAAAAAAATTGGAATGCTCGTTATTCAGGATCAGGTATGGAATAAGGTATCGCAAAACAGAGGGAATAAGGCTACAAGGTACTATATCGACGAGTTTCATTTATTGTTAAAAGATGAGCAGACAGCTTCCTATTCCGTAGAAATTTGGAAAAGATTTCGTAAGTGGGGAGGAATCCCGACAGGTATTACACAAAATGTCAAAGACCTACTGATGAGTAAGGAAATTGAAAATATCTTTGATAATACGGACTTTGTGCTAATGCTTAATCAGGCTTCAGGCGATAGAGAAATTTTAGCAAGGAAACTTAAAATCTCACAGCCACAGCTAAAATATGTAACCAATTCCAATGCAGGAGAAGGACTTTTGTTCTTTGGAAATACCATTGTTCCTTTCCTTGATAAGTTCCCGAAAGACACAATCCTTTATCAGAAGATGACAACCAAGCCTGAAGAAGTGAGGTAGGCTTATGGGAAAGAAACTGAAAAAGGACTTTAAGGAAAGGCAAAGGGCAAGGATTGAAAAGGAAAGGCTGCAAAGTAATGGCAGTATAGAGCCTGAAGAAAGTAAGTTAAAGCATAATGATGATTACAGAGGAAAAATTGTCCATGATAAAGACCGATTTCAAGATAAGGTGCATGAGAAAACAATCAAAATGACCTCTGACATTGAACTGATTAGAGGTACTTCCAAAAGAAATGCAAAGTATAGAGCTTCGGATAAGGACAGCGTAGCTTCTGTAACTGAAACAGGAGGTGTAAGTCAAAAAGAAATCGGAAAAGCAGATTATGATACTGAGGTTAAAGATGGAAAAATCTATGATCCTTTAGGAAAAGACCTCGACAATGACGGGATTATAGACAGATATGACAATGACTTTAGGGATAGCGACTATTTTGAGTCAACCTATGATGTAGAGGACAACCTTCATCGTAAAGCAGAAGATACAAAAGGCTTTTCAAAAAGCCAAAAGGCTCAAAAGAAAAAATATAAGAAAAAAAACTATTCCGATAAGCTCTATACCAGAAAAAAGGACAAAGAAGCCAAAGAGGAAAAGGCGGACAGTAAAAAAAGCGGAAAAGAAGCCATTCTTGGTAGAGAAAAGAAAAACAGGATTTCTAAAGAACAGGAAAGAACTTTTAGGGATAAGGCTTCTAAAGTGTCCGCTTTATCAGGACTTGCCAAAGGAAGTGAAACCGTAAGAGATTATTTATCTCATGGAAGTGATGAAAATCAAGGGGTAGAGGCAGGAGAAAAAACAGCCGACACAAGCTCAAAACTCATTCATGGCATTAAGAACTATTCAGATAAGAAAAGAGCAAAAAAAGGATATGACCTTACGAATAAGGACTATAAAATCAGAAAGCGAAAATCCAAACTTGAATTTCGAGATGCCAAAGAGGAGCTAAAAAAGACACAGGAGTATCAAAAAGCAAATAACTTTAAGCGATTTCAAAAGCGAAAGCAGATGAAAGATTCCATTAAAAGGCAGAATAAGTCAAGGCTTAGAGATCGCATTAAGGAAGGGCTTATAGGAAGTCTTAAAAGTTCAAAGGAAGTTATATTAAGAAAAGCGAAGGGACTTATGATTATTTTCATAGGTCTTATTATTTTGGGAACTTTCTTTATCAACTTTGCAGGAACGGGAATGACAGGCTTTATGAACTCCACAAGTTCTGTTCTTACAACAAGCTATTTGTCAAAGCCAAATGTCCTAAATGAAATCAATCAGAACTTTTCCGCTATGGAAAGTGAGCTTCAAAACGAGGTTGATCATGTCAAAGAGAATTATCCCGGATATGACGAGTACATCCTAAATAACACAGAGTACATCGGTCATAATGTCCATGAGCTTTTATCCTACATTACATCAAGGTGCGGAGAAGTAAAGAATGTATCGGAAGTAAGCTCCGTATTAAATGAGCTTTTTAAGTCCATGTATGACCTTGAGTATAAGGAAAAAGTAGAAATCAGATACAGGACAGTTACAGAAACCTATACCGATGAAGATGGAAATGAATATACCGAAAGCCATGAAGAACCTTACGAGTACAAGAAACTCATTGTAACCCTTCATAAAAGGGAAATGGACAGTATCATCAGAGAAGTCTTTGCGAACTATCCTGATAATCTGAAACACTATGAAGCCTTATTCCTTGCTCAAGGCAATATGGGAGAAGCCTTTGGCAATAGCGATCTGATTGCTTCAAATGGAGGTATTGGAGGTGGAAAAGAGTATGAGGCTTCTACGGAAGTTCAAAAGAAGATTGTAAATGCTGCATACATTACGCCATCTCCGGGTGCAGGCTGGTGTGCTATGTGGGTATCGCAGGTCTATCAAAATGCAGGACTTGGATATATCGGAGGAAATGCCTGTGATATGTACCGAAACTACACCTTTACATCAGATAAATCAAAACTCAAGGTAGGAATGCTTGTTGCAGTTGAAAGCAGTAGTAGCGGAAGTACAGCAGGACTTACCTATGGTCATGTAGGAATTTATATAGGCGATGGCAAAGTTATGGATAATATTGGACGAATAAGAGTAACCACTATAGACAATTGGATTGCGTCTTTCTGCAAACATCATCCCGTAGGATTTGGATTTCCACCAAACGTAACGAAATAGGAGGTAACAATGTGAAACGAGAATTAACGTTAGTGAAAAATAAAATAAAAAAGTTGAAGGATAAAAAGGCTCTGATTGATGAAGAATTGGAGCCTTTGTTCATTCGTGAAGAAGAACTTGAAAACGAAGAAATTATTGCCATTTTCAGAAAGAATAACATTACAATTTCTGATCTGATGGCAAAGGTAAACAGAGAAAAAGCAGAAGTGAAAAAGGAGAAAACAAATGAAAACCAGTTTGAAAAATAAAAGAATTACAGCCATTGTTGTAGCTTTTGCCCTCTTAATGGGTGGAGTTTTAGGGGTGTTAAAAGTTGGTGCAAAGACAGTATTTGCGTCAAATGAACCGCCTGAAAAGTATGAAACATATTATGAACTGAAATTTGAGGATCATACTTCAGATGACACCTTTAGAGGATTTTATTATTTCGGAAAAGAAAATAAAGAAGGTCAGCCATTGAACTTTAAGTTTTCCTTATCAAAATCCTTTGAAGAAAAGGGCGGTGTAGTTGTCGATAAGTATAATGAAACCTTTACCAATGAGAACATGGACAAGGAAAATGAGTTAGATGATCTAAGATATATGACAAAGAAAACTTATCCTTATTATCGAATTCATAATGTAGGGACAGGTGCTTTTACAAGTATCGTTTCTCCAAGAGATAAAGATAATTACTATATTGGAGATATTACAGAAAATGCAGAAGAACGAACTGTAAAAGGAAAGAAAGCAAATGTCATTGTCTATACCTGCCCTGTTCTACAGTTAAATAGAAATATTGAGAAAGTAACAGTTGACTATGAGGGAGAGCTTAAAGAGGAAACAAAGAACGCTATTATTGGCAGAGTAAAAGAAGCAAATCCCAATATCAACAATGTAAAAGAAATCAAGATTGTTAAAGACAAGCTGATTATTGAAACATGGAATAGATTTCATACCGGTGTACCATACCTTGAATTACCTTTAGAGAATTTATATAAGAGGG
The DNA here is from genome assembly GCF_037890055.1 of Lagierella sp. ICN-221743. Lineage (NCBI taxonomy): Bacteria > Bacillati > Bacillota > Tissierellia > Tissierellales > Peptoniphilaceae > Lagierella > Lagierella sp. ICN-221743. The sequence goes on from NZ_JBBKBD010000024.1 coordinate 7,148, forward strand.
TAGCGAATGCGTCAGCTCAAACAGACAATAAGGATACAAAGGATCAGGAAAGTCAGACAAAAAGTGAAGTAAAGGTCAAATATCAATATCAGGATGGAAAGGTATATAAGGAGTATTCAGCTTATTTTGATAAAAATCAGGTGATTGACGCTTCTGATCTTGAAATGCTTCCGGATAATATGAGCTTTAATGACGCTTTTGTAAACTATACAGTAAAAGGAGATGGAAGCGATAGTATTATCCGAATTGTAAAGAAGTTAGAAAGTAATGCTCAGACGCAGACGGAAAAGCCAAAAACAGAAGATAAGGGAACTCAAACAGAGCTTAGCAAAGATGATATTTCCAAAATGGAAAAGGAATCTAAGGAACTTCAGGAAAAACTTGATAAGCTAAATCAGGAGATTAAGGACAAGGATAAATTAAGCGACAAGCAAAAGGAGAAAATCAAAGACCTTGAGGAAAAAATAGATAAGCTGAAGGAAAAACTTGAAAAGGGCAAAGACGATAAGGATTTATCGGCGGATATGAAAAAGGAGATTGAGAAGCTAACTGAGAAAATTAAGGAGCTTGAGAAAAAGACGAATGAGGTTGGCAAGGCTACAGTTACGCATAATCCTACTGTAACACCAATCAGCCCTATCTCCGGAATGAAAACAGGAACAGGAAACTTTCCTCAAACATCTGTAAGTGATACGGGTAAAGGCTCATCATCACAGGATAATACAGGAAAGATTACAAAGGACACAAATATTGGTAAGAATAATGACAAAGAAAAAGAAGTTCGTTATCCCAATAAGCTGACACCGAAACAGCCCGCTAATAATGGTAGTCAGGATTCTTCATTAGATGGTTCAAGTAAGAATGTAAATACCAATAAAGGAGTTGCGTCAGCACCATCAAAGGCAAGAGGAACTGTTACGGAAAATAAGGATAATGCGAACAAGGATTATCCAATACACCATAATGACAGTAAAGATAATAAAGAAACGGATATGTATTCAGCGGATGCAAGACAGTTTGTTACCTTTACTACTAAGAATGGCAAGACCTTTCATTTAATCATCAATCACGATGAGGATAGCGAAAATGTCATGCTCCTAACAGAAGTATCCGAAGATGATCTTCTTAATATGGTTGAAAAGAAAGAAGCTCCAAAACAGGAAATTACAAAGGAAGAACCTGAAAAAGAAGAACCTAAGCCAGTAAAAAAAGAAGAAAGCAGCAATATGGGAACCTACTTAATTCTCATTCTTGTAGTAGCAGGAGCATTAGGTGCAGGATATTATTTCAAGGTCGTTAAGAAAAAAGAAGATAAGGAGCTTGAAGGCTTTGAGGAGGAAGATGATGATTTCTTTTCAGAGGCAGAAGAAAGTGAAAATGAAGTAGATGAAACAGAAACAGAAGATAAAGAAGATGAATTGGAATAAATTTGCACCCAAAACTATACAATATTTGGTGCAAAAGACAGGGCGGGAGAGTAACATCTTCCGCCCTATTATTTTGAAAAACAGGAGGAAAAAATAGATGAATTTAGTAATTGCTGAAAAGCCAAGTGTTGCAATTTCTATTGCAAAAGTGATCGGAGCAACAAAGAAGAAAGACGGATATTATGAAGGAAACGGATATAAGGTAAGCTGGTGTGTTGGACATTTAATTAAAATGGCAAATCCGGAAAGCTATGATGAAAAGTATGCTAAGTGGAATATGGCGGATTTACCGATTATTCCAAAGGAATATAAGTATGAGATTGCAAAGTCCACAAAGAAACAATTTACGATTCTTAAAAAGCTGATGAATGATAAGGATATAGACATCGTGATAAATGCCTGCGATGCAGGGCGTGAAGGAGAAGCCATCTTCAGGCTTGTATATAATCAGGCAAATTGTAAAAAGAGAATGAAGCGTCTTTGGATTTCATCAATGGAAGATAGTGCCATAAAAGAGGGCTTTGATAACCTAAAAGATGGAAGTTCTTACGATAATCTATTTGAGTCTGCACAAGCAAGAGCAATAGCAGATTGGCTTGTGGGAATGAATTTAAGCAGACTGTATTCGTGTCTATACAAGCAAAATTACAGTGTGGGCAGAGTTCAAACACCTACCCTTTCCATGATTGTAAATAGAGATGATGAGATAGCAAATTTTAAGAAAGAAAAATATTATACAGTGGAATTAAGCCTTAATGGCTTTACACTATCAACAGATAGAATTGATGATGAAATAACAGCGGAACAGCTCTTAAATTTAGTAGGCGATAAGATAGAAATTACCGATGTTATTCAAAAGGAAAAGATAACAAAGCCTGAGCTGCCATTTGACCTTACAACACTTCAAAGAGAGTGCAATAAATATTTTGGATACTCAGCTAAGCAGACACTTGATTATGCTCAAAGTCTTTACGAAAAGAAACTGATTACCTATCCAAGAACAGACAGCAGATGCCTTACTGAAGATATGATTGTAAGTACGGTTAATAACATTTTAGGAAAGAATGATTTTGACACAGGGCGTATCAAGACGGTATTTAATTCTAAAAAGGTTACAGATCATCATGCTATTATCCCGACAATCAGTTCCTTAAAAGAAGATGTTTCAGAACTTCCTTTAAGTGAAGCTAAAGTTTACTTCCTTATATCCGATAAATTCCACGCAAGTGTGGGCTATCCTTTAGTGGAAAGCACAACGAAGATTGTAGCTGAATTTGATAGCTTTACTTTTATAAGCTCAGGCAAGACAATTAAAGATGAAGGTTTTACAAAATATCTTAAAGAATATAAGTCTAAGAAAAATGAAGATGTGGCACTTCCTGATGTGAACATTGGTGATGTATTGAGCATTGAAAACAAAGAAATAAAAGAAAAGTATACAACATCACCGAAACACTTTACTGAAGATACTCTTCTTAAATCTATGGAGCTTGCAGGAAATTATGCACTTGAAAAAGGAGTAGAGGTTGAGCGAAAAGGACTTGGAACACCTGCAACAAGAGCAGGGATTATTGAAAATCTGATTTTCAAGGGATTTGTAGAAAGAGATAAAAAGAACCTTATTGCTACACATAAGGGAATCAGCCTTATAACGATTGTAGCCGATACTTTTAAATCGGCAGAAACAACAGCAAAGTGGGAAATGGAGTTATCGGATATTGCACAGGGAAAATCTTCAAAGAAAGAATTTTTAGAGGCGATTGAAAATGAGATAAAAGAAGTAGTTTCAACTTATAGCAAGTAAAACACTACCAATTTCAAGGTGGAAAAAATGCCCTAAAAATGCTATAATATAATAATAGATTTTTTGAAAAGAGGAGGTATTATGCAGCTTTTAGATATAAAGAGAATGGCTCATAACATTCTTGAAAACCAAAATATAGAAAGCAGTTTTATTGAATATAAAAAGTCGGCAAATTTTAAAGATAAAATTCTAAAAACTGCTTGTGCCTTTGCCAACAATTATATGAACAATGAGATTGGTTTGTTGTTTGTCGGTATAGAGGAAGTAGATGATAAAGAAACCGGTGATAAGGCAATTCCCAAGAGACCGATTGAAGGGGTAGCAGAATCAAAACTTGAAGGCATTGAAAATGAATTAAAATCACTTCTTTCCAACATTCATCCTAAAATCACCTATCATATTATTTCAGATACGATTGATGATATGTATTATATCGTTGTTGCTGTTGAAAGCACTTCAGGTGGACCGTTTCAGACAAGTGAAAAGGCAGAAAAAGACAAAAATATCAGATTAAAGGCAGGAAGATATATCAGAGTCGGGAGAGATTCAAGACTTCCTAACCCTACGGAAGAATTTGAGTTATTAAAGAAATTTGCAGGCTTTTCTTTTAGCTCTAACCTCAATGATACAGCAACCATAGATGACTTAAGCTATGAGTATATGAAAGAGTATCTGCTTCAAACGGGAGCGAAAAAAGATATTAGAGAGATGTCCAAACTTGATATGGCAAAGAGTATGGGACTTGTAAGTGAAAGTGAGTACGGAGGTTATAGAGCCAAGAATTTTGCTGTGCTTATGTTTGCAGAAACACCAAATAAATTTATTCCAAATGCCCATGTTGAAGTTATAAGAGAAATTGACGGAACGGATAAAATGGAATCAAAAAGATTTGATGGGCCTGTTTGGATACAAGCAAAACAAGTCAGCAAGTATTTTGAAGATAATATCATGGCTTCATATACAATAAGGGAAGCTGATAAAATCGAGCATAAAATTATCTTTAACTATCCGCTTACAGCATTTGAGGAGCTTGCTACAAATGCTATCTTACACAAGGAATATGATACGCCTGAGTATGTAGGTATCTATATATACAAAGACAGAATTTCTTTTGTGAACCATAATAGACCACTCCCGCCGGTAACAATCGAAGCACTTAATAGAGATAGAAGTTTTGATAGAAGGCAATATCTTAATAAAGAGCTGAAAGATATGTTCTTTTCCCTTAACTTAATAGAGTCTTACGGTTCAGGCATAAGGCGTGCGAAAGATGCGCTATTTGAAAATGACTCTCCTGAGCTTAAATTTTATCCGGAGAATGAAGAAGATAACTATACAAATGCAGTTATGGGGATCAATGTTGAATTTTTGAAAGAGTTTAATGGTAGCACTACTAAAGAAACTACCAAAGAAACTACCAAAGAAAAAGGTAGTATTCAAGCTCAGATAGTTAAACTTATGGAGAGCAATCCAAATATTACTGCTGAACAAATTGCTGAAGAAATACAAGATATTACAGCAGATGGAGTCCGCTATCATATAAGAAACCTAAAAGCTCATGGAATCATAGAAAGAGAAGGTTCTACGAAAGCTGGTAAATGGGTAGTGATAAAATAGAAGTAAACAAACACACAGAATTCAAAGGTGATTAGAGTAAAATCTAACCGCCTTTTTTGTTTGTAAAAAAAGAAGGAGGTAAACATGCGAATAAATGATTTTCATAACATTTTGGAGCTAATAAAACAAGATGTTCTGCAGAGTGAAGCAGAGTATCTGAAGCTCTTAAAAGTTGTAGGCAATAATCAAAGATACGATTTTAGAAGCCAGTTAAGTATTTATGATAAAAATCCTGAAGCGACAGCTTGTGCCAAGTTTGACTATTGGAGAGAACACTTTAACCGAACTGTCATGCGAGGTCAGAAAGGTATCCCCATTTTAGAGGACTATGGCACATATAAAAAGGTGGACTATATCTTTGACATAACTCAGACTGTTTCCAAAAACAGAGATGTCAATGAGGTAAATCTTTGGAGATTTGATAAAGAAGCTCATAGAGATGTATTAAAAGAAATGATAAAAGCTGAAGGCTATGAAGAAAGTGAAAGCACCTTAGAAAATATCTTTTCTTTAAGTAGGCTCTACGGAGATGAAAAAGTAGATAGCTTGATGAATGAACTTAGAATATCTGATGAGGACAGAATATCCTTTACCAAGTTTGCAAGGGACTCAGTGAGTTATGCAGTAGCTTCAAGATTTAAGTTAGACTATCCTATGGATAAGGAGCTGTTAAGGGAAAATTTTGCAATGCTTGACAGCATTTCTCTTATGAGTCTTGGAGAAATGGTATCGGATATTAGCGGAACAGTCATTGATGCAACCATTCAAAAAAGCAAAGAGTTAGAGCTTCAAAAAGAAGTTTTAAGAGGTAAAGAAGCAGGATATAATAAAATAAAAGAAGAATTAGAGGAGGTAGAAGAAAATGTACTTCGACGAGATGGTCAGGAAAGAATTAGTGAAAACGAGCGAATTTTCCGAAATGGAGAGTACGGACGAGATAATAGAGAAAATCAAAGAGAATACACTGAATCAGTTAGAGGAACAGGAGGACTTCATCAAGGAATATCCGAATCCGGTGTACGCAGTGATGAGACTGGATTATCTTTCAAGCAGCGAGGAGCAGAGCAACTTCGAGATGTTAGTGGATCTATACAAGGAGAAGAAGCTGATAGGACACCTGATGGATACTCAGAAACAGGCGATAGAGTTTATGAGAGCAGAGAAGCCGAAACTGATGATGGCTTGGAAGATAGAGGACGAGAGCCATCCACAGTACAAAGCGATGATTTCAGCCCTCAAAGAAATGACAATCAAGGAGATAGTGGAAATCTAAAAGAAAATACGGATAAAGAGATAAGAGAAGCTGACAAGGCTTCTTTTTCTTTACCCGAAAAAAACTCAGGACAGATTAAACTTACAATACCTCTTACTCAAAATGATATTGACAGTATTCTTGTAAACGGCGGAAACCATGAGGGCGAAAGACTTCCTATCATTGCTGAATTTTCCAAAGGAAAAACAGTAGAAGAATTAGGAGAATACCTTAAAGATACCTTTAGAGGTGGAAACGGATTTTACATTGATGAAAGAGAAGTATCTTCCTGGTATTCGGATAAAGGCATTCATTTAGCTTATGGAACTTCTGCAAGAGAAGATATGACGCAAATTTTAAGCTGGAGTGATGCTGCAAGAAGAATCAATGAGCTTTTGGAAAATGGAGAGTTTGCTACAAATGTAGAGCTTTTAGAAGCACAGGACTATGAAAGAGATAGAGTGTCAGAATCGCTATGGTATCTATATCACGATTTAAGCGAAGAAGGAAAAGCACAGGGATATTTTGACTTTATAGAAAGAGGTGGTGGCTTTCCGGAAGAAACAAGACAATTATCGGAAGCTCTTAAAAATCCTGACTATCTAAAAAATGTTATTTCCGAGTACAGTCGCTTTTTGAAAGGATATAGAGAAAACAAAGATGTACTAAGATTTCATTATCACAAGGTAGATAGCCTTTATAAAAAATTGCAGGAGCTTGAACTTCCGAGAAAGGAATATACTTCTAACTTAACCGAACTTCCAAAGGTACATGGCTTTATTACAGAAGATGAAGTCCTTGCTACGATTTCAAGGGGAAGTGGAGTCGATAAGGGAAAAGAGCGAATTACTAAGTTTTTCAAAGAAAATCATACCTTGCAGGAAAAAGCAAATTTCTTAAAAGATGAGTATGGAATCGGAGGTCATTCTCATGCTGTTTCAGGAGCAAAGGGAAGTGATGAATGGCACGATGCAAAGGGACTTAAATTACAGAAGAATCATTGTAACGATGTATTTCTTACATGGTCAAATGTAGCAAAGCATATAGATGAGCTGCTTTCTAAAAATCTTTATCTTGAAGAAAAAAATATTGAAAGCAAGGTAGAGATAGAAGAACAAAAAGAATCAAGTTATTACTCTAAAGACGATTCAAATAATCTAATGACTGATGAAATGCTTGAGCGAGTGCCTGAGCTTTATGCACAGGAAGATGTAGCCTTAGCAGACAAACAGGTTCATGCAGCATACATTATTCCATTTAGAAGTAACTGGACTTGGTATATGACGGAATATGACAGGGAAAGTAAAGAGGCTTTTGGACTTGTTTTAGGTATCGAACCGGAATGGGGATATTTTAATCTTGAGGAGTTAAAGGAATTAAATGCCCAAAGACTTGTTTTAGAGGATTTTCCAAAGACCTTTAGAGAACTGAAAGACAGTGAACTTAAAAAGCAGATGGATGAACAGGAGCTTCATCATGTCTTTAACGGAGAGCTAAGTTTTGAGGAGAATAATATAAAGCTTGAAGCACCTGAAGAAGTAGAAGAAAGCATACAAGCAGAACCTTTTCAGGCTTCCTTATTTGATTATCTAAAGGAAAGAGAAGAAGTAGAGCTTAATGAAAAAGAGGAAAGTTTTTCAGATGAGTTTGCAGTTAAAGAAGGCGATACCGTCTATTTTAATCATGAGGAGTACAAAGCAAGAGAGATTTCTAAAAATCAAATCACAGGAAGAAATGATTTGTGGCTTGATCCTGTAAGGCAAGGTAATCATCAAATTCCGATTATATCCTTTACAGATGATGAGGATTTATTAAGACAAGTAAATCTTGAAAGAACTGTATTTATCATCGGTGATGAAGTGAAGTACAAGGGAAAAGACTGTACTATCACAAGATTTGATGATATGGGAAATAATCTAAAGACGGTAACGGTTAAGGACAATACAGAATATCTTGGCGGTATGATAACAGGCTCCGATGTGATTCCTTATCGTCTTGAAAGCGACCTTGAGAGGATATTTGAACATCTGACATATCAGAGTCCTGAAAAGACAACTGAAGAAATTGAAATAAAGAAAGCTGAGGCTCATAACTTCCAAATTAAAGAAGAAACGCTACCTGACAAGTTATCTCCAAGTGAGAGATTAAACAATAACCTTGAAGCAATCTCGATGTTAAATCGAATTGAAAGAGGTGAGAGAGATTTAGATATTACCGCTCAGGAAGTTTTAGCAAGGTATGTAGGCTGGGGAGGACTTGCTGATGTATTCGATGAAGAAAAAGGCGGACAGTGGAAAGAAGCGAGGAGCTTTCTAAAAGAGAACTTATCTCAGGCAGAATATGAAGCTGCAAGAGAATCTACTTTAACGAGCTTTTATACACCGAAAACAGTGATTGACGGAGTGTATAAGACGCTTTCGGATATGGGATTTAAACAGGGGAACATTTTAGAGCCAAGTATGGGAATAGGGAACTTTATAGGCAATATCCCTGATGAAATGAATAAGTCTAAGTTTTATGGTGTAGAGCTTGACTCTGTAAGCGGTCGAATTGGAAAGCTGTTATACCCTGAAAGTGATATACAGATTAAGGGGCTTGAAGAAACTTCCTTCTCCAATAACTTCTTTGATGCGATTATCGGCAATGTACCCTTTGGAGAATATAAGGTAAATGACAGGGAATATAACCGAAATAACTTTCTTATTCACGATTATTTCTTTGCCAAGTCCATTGATAAAGTAAGAAACGGCGGTATTATCGCATTTATTACATCAAGTGGAACGATGGATAAAAAGGACGAAAGTGTAAGACGCTACCTTGCAGCAAGAGCAGAGTTTTTAGGAGCGATAAGACTTCCGAACGATACCTTTAAGGGCGTAGCAGGAACAGAAGTAACCTCAGATATTATCTTCCTAAAGAAAAGGGACAGTATCAGAGAAAGGGATGAGGGCTGGATTCACCTTGCTGAAGATGAAAACGGGCTTTTATATAACAAATACTTTGTTGATCATCCTGAACAGGTGCTTGGTTCTATGGAAGAAATATCCGGGAGATTTGGGAATACAATAGCTTGCCTGCCAAAAGAAAACACAGACTTAAAGGAGCTACTGACAAAAGCAAGCGAAGAAATCTCTAAAAATGCTAATTATGAAGAAATAGAGCTACTTGATGATGAAATAACTTCTATCCCTGCAACCGATGATGTAAAGAACTTCTCATATACCTTAATTGATGATGAAGTCTATTACAGAGAAAATTCGCTCTTTATTAGAAAGGAAGTATCAGACAAGAATAAAGAAAAAATCAAGGATTACCTTGAGCTGAATGCTGCCTTAAAAGATGTTATTTACAAACAGAAAGAAGATTTTTCAGATGATGAAGTAAAGAAAGCTCAGGAAAAACTAAATGAAATTTATGACAGCTTTTCTAAGAAGCATGGATATGTCAATAACCTTTCTAATACCAGAGCCTTAAAAGAGGATAGCAACTTCCCGCTTGTTTCTTCCATTGAAATACTTGACGAAGAAGAAAACTTCAAAGCAAAGGGAGATATTTTCTCCAAGCGAACAATCACAAAGGCGAAGGTTATCGACCATGTAGACACTTCCCTTGAAGCTCTTGTTTTATCGGTATCAGAAAAAGGATATGTGGATTTTGAGTATATGGGAAGCCTTACAGATAAAGACAGACCGACTTTGATAGAAGAACTTAGAGGGGAAATCTATCTAAACATCAGAGAAGAACAAAACTTTTATAGACCATTATCTTTTAACCTTGAAGATGGAGATCTACCTTTTGCCTGTGCAAACGGCAGTAATTCATATAAGTACGGCTATGTAACAAAGGATGAGTATCTAAGCGGAAATATTAGAGATAAGATTGCTATTGTAGACAGCTACCTTGCAAAGTTAAGACAAACCGAAAGAGAGTTGCCTCATCTTGGCTATGCGGAAGATGGCAAAGAAAAAGAGCTGATAAGTTATGAGATGAACCGTTTGGAATATCAAAAGGCAGAGCTTACAAAAGTTCTTCCAAAGGAACTTGAAGCAAGTGAAATCAATGTAAGACTCGGAGCTACTTGGATACCGAATAAGGATATTGAAAAATTCATCTTTGAAACACTGAAAACTCCGGGATATGCCAAATGGGATATTAAGGTTAAATTTTCAAATCTGACAAGTGAATGGAATGTTGAAGGAAAGAGCAGGGACAGAGGAAATGACCTTGCAGAGATGACATACGGAACCTCAAGGGTAAATGCCTATAAACTGATTGAAGATGCTCTAAATTTAAAAGAAACAAAGGTATTTGACCAGATTGTAAATCCGGACGGCTCGAAAACTTCTGTATTAAATAAAAAGGAAACGCTTCTTGCAGGGCAGAAACAGGAGCTTCTAAAAGAAGAATTTAAGAACTGGATATTTAGCGACCAAGAACGTAGAAACAGGCTTGTAAAGTTATATAACGAGCGTTTTAACTCTATCCGTAACAGAGAATATGATGGAAGCAAGCTCTCCTTTGAGGGAATGACCACAGAAATTGATTTAAGACCTCATCAAAGAAATGCCATAGCAAGAAGCCTTTATGGAGGAAATACCCTTCTTGCTCATGTAGTAGGAAGCGGTAAGACCTTTGAAATGGTGGCATCTGCGATGGAAAGTAAAAGGCTTGGAATGTGCAGTAAGTCCTTGTTTGTTGTCCCCAATCACTTAACAGGTCAAATTGGTCGTGAGTTTATGCAGCTTTATCCGTCAGCTAACATTATGGTTGCAGATAAGAAAGACTTTGAGCCGAAAAACAGAAAAAGATTTATCGGAAGAATTGCCACAGGAGAGTATGATGCCGTTGTAATCGGGCATACACAGTTTGAAAAAATCCCGATGAGTAAGGAATATCAGGAGAAGCATATCCAAGATCAGATTGATGAAATTATAAACTATGTGGAGGAATATAAGCATGACAGAAATCAGAATTTTACCGTAAAGCAACTTGAAAAAACAAAGAAAAAACTGGAAACAAGGCTTGAGAAATTAAATGATGATTTTAAGAAAGACGATGTCATCACCTTTGAAGAATTAGGTGTAGATAAGCTCTTTATTGACGAGGCACATAATTACAAAAATCTCTACCTTTATACAAAAATGAGAAATGTTGCAGGTATTGGGCAGTCTGAAGCCTTTAAGTCCTCCGATATGTTTATGAAGTGCCGATATATGGATGAAATGACTGGTGGGAAAGGAGTGGTCTTTGCAACAGGAACGCCTGTAAGTAATTCTATGACAGAGCTTTATACCATGCAAAGGTATCTTCAGTATGATAGCCTTAAAAAGAATGGACTGGAGCATTTTGACTCATGGGCTTCCACTTTTGGAGAAACACAAAGCTCCTTTGAATTATCTCCTGAAGGTACAGGATATAGGGTAAAAACAAGATTTTCAAAGTTCTATAACCTTCCTGAACTAATGTCGATGTTTAAGGAAGTTGCTGATATTCAGACTGCGGATATGCTTAACCTTCCAACACCTGAAGCTAACTATGAGGTTATTAAGACGGAGCCTTCTGAAGAACAAAAGGAAATCCTAAAGAGCCTTTCTGAAAGAGCAGATGATGTCAGAAATAGGGTTGTAGAGCCTGACGAAGATAATATGCTAAAGATTACCAATGACGGTAAGAAACTTGCCTTAGATCAGCGTTTAATCAATCCTCTGCTTCCTGATAATCCTGATAGCAAGGTCAATGTATGCGTGAAAAATGTATTTGCTATTTGGGATAAGACAAAAGAAAACAGGTCAACACAGCTACTTTTTTCCGATATGTCCACTCCAAAAGGAGATGGAGAATTTAACATCTATGATGATATTAGAGAAAAACTTGTGGCAATGGGCATACCAAAAGAAGAAATCGCCTTTATCCATGAAGCTAATTCCGATAAGCAAAAAGATGAACTCTTTGCGAAAGTAAGAAAAGGAGAAATCCGTATCTTAATGGGTTCAACGCAGAAGATGGGAGCCGGAACGAATGTGCAAAACAAGCTGATTGCTTTGCATGACCTCGATGTGCCTTGGCGTCCTGCCGACTTAGAGCAAAGGGCAGGAAGAATTGTAAGACAGGGAAACGAAAATGAGAAAGTAAATATCTATCGTTATGTTACAGAAAACACATTTGATGCGTATTTA
>NZ_JBBKBD010000025.1:0-17602 GCF_037890055.1 Lagierella sp. ICN-221743
TAAAAATAAAGGAGCACTGTAAGGCACAGGCTCCTTTTTATTATTTTATTTTTACTTTTTGGAAAACTTTCTTTCCCTTTTGAATTATTATTTCTCCATCTTTAAAGTCATCTAATGTAACTTCCTTTTTAAAATCTGAAACGGCTTCTCCATTTAACTTAACACCATTTTGTTGAACAAGTCTTCTAGCTTCTCCATTTGATTTTGTTAAATCTAAATTTGTAAGGAGATTTAAAATACCAATACCTTCTTCAAAAATAGATTTTTCCATTTCAGTTGTTGGCATATTTTCATCAGATACATGACCTTCAAATAATGATCTTGAAGTTTCAAGGGCCTTCTTAGCCTCTTCCTCACCATGAACTAACTTAGTGATTTCATAAGCAAGGATTTCCTTTGCTTCATTTATCTTAGAACCTTCTAATGCGCCAAGTCTCTTACACTCATCAGTTGGTAGGAATGTAAGCATTAATAAGAATTTTTCCACATCAAGGTCATCAACATTTCTCATGTACTGGAATAGTTCGTATGGACTAGTCTTCTTTTCATCAAGCCAAACTGCACCCTTTTGTGACTTACCCATTTTAACACCTTGGGCAGTGGTAAGTAGCTTAAAGGTCATTGCATATACCTTGTCTTGCTCAAGCTTTCTTACAAGGTCATAACCACCAAGTATATTTGACCATTGGTCCGATCCGCCCATTTGAAGTTTAACTCCATGGTCTCTGTATAACTTCAAGTAGTCGTAGGACTGCATAAGCATGTATGAGAATTCGAAGAATGTAAGACCATCTTTCATTCTATTCTTATATGCATCAAGAGTAAGCATTTGGTTTACGTTAAAGTGAACGCCAATTTCCCTCATAAAATCTAAGAAGTTTAAATCCAATAGCCAGTCGGCATTGTTTGCAATAATTGCCTTACCATCTTCAAAGTCAATGAATCTTTGGAATTGATTGTAGAAGCACTGTGCATTATAATTAATGGTTTCTTTTGTCATAATTGATCTCATGTCTGATCTTCCAGAAGGGTCGCCGATTAAAGTTGTTCCACCACCAAGTAATGCAACAGGTATGTGACCGTGTCTTTGCATTCTCATCATAACCATTATTTGTATAAAGTGACCAATGGTTAATGAATCCGCAGTGGCATCAAATCCAATATAGAATTTAACAGGCTCTTTTCCTAGTAGCTCTTTTAGTTCATCTTCATAAGTGGCTTGTTCAAAATAACCTCTCTCCACCAACTCATCAAAAACATTGTCGTGTTCTAATTTGTAATCTATCATTTTTACCTCCAAAATAAAAAATCTTCCAATTGAAAGGACGCTAAACCGTGGTACCACCTTTCTTCACTGGAAGTCTCATTGCAATATAGGCTATTGCAGGCCTTGGACAAAGAAAGTTGTAATTCCCTTAAAAACCGTTACGAGTTAAGGTACTGGAAATCCTATAAGTCCATATTTTGTTAATGATATTATATCATATAAATAAAAAAACTCAAGCGCGGATTTTGCGCTCGAGTTAATTGTTTATAGCTTTTTAATTTCTGCCACAAGCCTGTCAAGATGTTCTTTTAAAATCTTTGTAGGTAATGCAACATTAAATCTTTCGTAGCCTTCACCTTCGGGACCAAAAGTCTTTCCAGGATTTGTAAATATACCTGCCTTTTCATAAAGGAATTTGTGTAGCGACTCTTCATCCATGCCAAGTGGTCTAAAGTCTACCCAGAATACATAAGTACCTTCCGCCTTTGAGTATGGAAGATTTAGTTTTGAAAATACCTCTTCACATAGTTTAAAGTTTTCATCAATTACTTGAAGTAGTTCCTTTAACCATGGAAGCCCTTCAGTGTATGCGTATTCACACGCCTTGTATCCAAGTACGTTAATTGAGTTTAAATGCATTTTTATAAGTTCATCTTTTAAAGCTTCCCTAAGTTCTCCGTTGGCAACAATAATATTTGAATTTTTTAGTCCTGCAATATTAAAACTCTTTGATGGAGCGGTGCATGTGATGATTATATTTTGTAAATCCTTTGAAAGACTTGCAAATATATGATGTTCATTTCCCGGTCTTATTAAGTCCATCCAAATTTCATCGCAAATAATTTTAAGATCATTTTCAAGGCAGATTTTTCCAACTCTTTCAAGTTCTTCCTTGCTCCAAACCCTTCCCACTGGATTATGAGGAGAACAGAATAGTAGTGCCTTGTTATTAGAATCTTTTGCTACCTTTTCAAGGGTATCAAAGTCGATTTCATATCTTTCGTTATGATTTAGAAGAGGAACATTTACTTCTTTAAAATTATTATTTTCAATTGCCGCAATCATCGGAGGGTAAATTGGTTTAAAAATTATTACTCCTTCACCTTCTTTACAAACTGATTTTAGCCCAGCGATAAATCCATCAACCACTCCGGGACTTTGAACAATCCATTCCTTTTCAATATTGTAATTATGTTGTTCTTTAAACCAATTTTTTACAATTTCTAAGTAAGAGTCGTAGGCCATGGTATAACCTAAGATACCATCGTCTAAGAAGTTTTTAAGTCCTTCTACTATGCAAGGTGGTGTGTGAAACTCCATGTCTGCCACTGAAAGTGGGACTATGTCGTCACTTACTTTGTCATAGCATTTATACATTAACTCCCATTTTGCGGAGCCAGTGTTTTTTCTAGATATTTTTGATTCAAAATCGTAATTCATATTGCCTCCTTAAAGTTTTTCTATAATTCTATTTTATCATAAATAACTGAAAAAAATATTTTTGATTTGCTTTTATTTTAGAAAAACCTCATTAGATGATAAAATAGGATTAGTATATCAGAGAAAAAGGAATTAGATATGATAGTAAAATTAAAACAAGAATTTGATAAGCAAAATGTAATGAATTTAATTTCTTGGTTTGAAAAGAAAGATTTGAAAATTGTAGAGACCAAGGGAGAAAATTCAATCGTGTTGTCCATAATCGGTGACACGAGAATGATTAATGAAACTTCTGTCAAGGCCTTTGACTGTGTTGACTCCGTGTATAGAATACAGGAGCCATATAAAGAGGCGAATATAAAATACCACAAGGATAAGGCAGTCATAAAAGTAAAAGATATTAAAATAGGTGGAGGAGACTTTGTTGTAATGGCAGGGCCATGTTCCGTTGAGTCAAGGGAACAGGTTTTAGAAGTTGCAAAAAAAGTTAAAGAGTCCGGAGCTAATATCTTAAGGGGAGGCGCCTTTAAGCCGAGAACTTCACCTTATTCATTCCAGGGCATGGGAGAAAAGGGAATAGAGTATCTGTTGGAGGCGAAGGAAGCTACGGGCCTTCCTATAGTTTCTGAAATAATGGACATAGATGACCTTCCATACTTTGAAGACGTAGACATTCTTCAAGTTGGTGCAAGGAATATGCAAAACTTTTCTCTATTAAAAAAACTTGGTAGCGTGGATAAACCCATACTTTTAAAGAGAGGACTTTCTGCAACCTATGAAGAACTTTTAATGTCTGCCGAGTATTTAATGGCCTGGGGAAATGAAAATATTATTCTTTGCGAAAGAGGAATAAGAACTTTTGAAACCGGTGTAAGAAATATTTTAGACATAACCGCCGTACCATATTTAAGACAGAGAACTCAGCTTCCAATTATTGTAGACCCTTCACATGCCAGTGGTGCATGGGAGCTGGTGGAACCACTTTCCATGGCGGCAACTGCGGTAGGAAGTGATGGACTTATTGTGGAAGTTCATAACAATCCAGAAAAGGCGCTTTGTGATGGCTCGCAGTCTTTGAAGCCAAAGAAGTTTGACCATTTGATGAAGAAAATTTCAATTATGAAAAAAGCATTAAAAGAGATAGAAGAATTAGATGAATAAGATTATAGAAATAAAGGTATCAAAGAGTTACAAGGTCCACCTAGGATATGAAAACTACAAAGACATATTGGACTATGTCACTAAAGAAAAAAAAGTTTTTATCATTACAGATGAAAACATGGAAAAGCTTCATCTAAAAGAACTTACAACAATTTTAGCTGAACATAATATTAAATATTTCAATTTTGTTTTAAAACCGGGCGAGGACTCTAAAAGTTTAGAAAATGTTGAGAGAATAATGAATGCTATGGCAGAGCAGAAGATGAGTCGCTCTGACATAGTGATTGCCTTTGGTGGAGGTGTTGTGGGCGACATTGCAGGCTTTTGTGCATCCATATACCAAAGGGGAGTAGAGTATATACAGATTCCAACCACATTACTTGCGGCGGTGGACTCTTCCGTTGGTGGAAAAACTGCAGTGAATTTAAAAAGCGGTAAAAACTTAGTTGGTTCATTTAAACAACCCCTTGAAGTTTTATGCAATCTAGATACATTTAAAACCCTTAACAAAGAAGAATTCAACAATGGTGTATACGAATGTATTAAATATGGAATTTTATTTGACAAAGATTATTTCAATATTTTTTTACAAGAGGACTTTGATGTAAATTCAAATAGACTTATGGAAGTTGTTGAAAGGGCAATAAAATTCAAGGCCAACGTAGTAATAGAAGATGAATTTGACTTTGGAATGAGGAGACTTTTAAACCTGGGACACACATTTGGTCACGGTATAGAACAGGCATCAAATTATAAAATTAAACATGGTTTTGCTGTAGGCCTTGGAATGGAGATTGTCTCTAAGATAAGTCGAAGTCTAAATAAAATTACAGAAGAAGAACTTGAAGAAATTTTAGCTGTGATGGAAAAGTATAGAAATATAAAACTACCTACAATTTCATCGCAGGATATTCTTTCATATGTGCTTGTGGATAAAAAAATATATGATGGAGTTATCAATATGATTATTCCGAACTCCATTGGAGAATGTGAAATTAGAGAAGTTGAACTTGATAAATTAAAGGAGCTTTACTACCTTGGAACGAATAATTGTTAAACCAAATAGTCTAAGTGGAAAAATAAAAGCCATACCATCAAAGACCTATGGTCATAGGATGATTATACTTTCTGCCCTTTCCAAAAAACCATCAAGGCTTATTATAGATGAATATAACGATGACCTGTTGGCAACGCTAAACTGCATAAGAGAACTTGGAGCAGATTATAGTATAGACGGAGAAGTTTTGACCATTTTTCCAATAAAAAAAGTGAATTCAAAACCATTATTAAACGCAGGGGAGTCGGGTTCAACACTTAGATTTATAATTCCCGTAGCAACGGCGCTATATGAAAACACAATTATAGATGCAAAAGGTAGTTTAAAAAGTAGACCTATAGAGCCATTACTAGATGGACTATCAAGTGCCGGGGTGAAATTTTCAGATACCACTCTTCCCATAGAGACCTTTGGAAAATTTCATGGTGGAGAAATAGAACTTCAAGGCCATGTGTCTTCACAATTTATTACTGGAATACTTTTAGCTTCTTCAGTTTTAGAAAAAGACAGTAGAATAATTTTAACAAGCGACTTGGAGTCGAAGGCATATGTGCATGTAACCGTCGATGTTCTTAAAAGTTATGGCATAGAAGTAACGAAGACCAGTGATGGATTTTTTGTAAAAGGTGGACAGAGTTTAAATCCACCGGTGGAAATTCAAGTTGAAGGCGACTGGTCAAATGCCGCCCCATTTCTTGTGGCAGGAGCGCTTCATGGCGAAGTTGAAATCAGTGGAATGAATAGTGAATCTATACAGGGAGACAGAGTTATATTAGATATTTTAAGATCATTTGGAGCAGATGTTATTATTTCAGACACAATAAAAGTGAAGTCAAAGGAAAAAAGACCTCTTAACATAGACATAAATGAATACCCCGACCTACTACCTGTGCTTTCCATACTTGCATGTGGAGCAAAGGGGCAGTCAGTTTTCACAGGTTGCCACAGACTAAAGATAAAGGAGTCGGACAGACTTACAAACTCCATGGAAATTATAAATCGTTTAGGTGGCGAGGCTTTCATAAAAGATGACAGTTTAATTGTAAATGGAATAGGACACCTTTTCGGTGGGAAGGTCGAAGGCTACGGAGACCATAGAATGGTTATGGCAGCAACAATAGCGTCAATAATTTCTGAAAATGAAATTGAAATAGATGGATTTTCTGCAATAAATAAATCTTATCCAAGATTTTTTGAAGACTTTAAGTGCCTTGGAGGTGAAGTAGTTGAGTTCAATAATAGGAAATAAATTTAAAATATCTTTATTTGGCGAGTCCCATGGCAAATGTGTCGGCGTTGTTATAGATGGAATGCCACCGGGATTTGAAATAGACATAGAGAAGCTAAAAAGTTTTTTAGATAGAAGGCGCCCAGGTTCATCAAAACTTGCAACGGCAAGAAGTGAAAGAGATAAACCAATTTTTATGTCCGGGCTAAAGGAAAATGTATCAACGGGATTTCCTCTATGTGTAATCGTAGAAAATGAAGATAAAAAATCTTCTGGCTACGACAACTTAAAAGAACTTCCAAGGCCATCACACTGCGACTACACAGCACTATTAAAGTATGGAGGTTTTGCAGATTTAAATGGATCGGGACATATGTCGGGACGACTTACGGCGCCAATTTGCATTGCCGGAGGAATTGCAAAGCAGATGCTTGAAAGTATGGGGATTTTTGTAGGAGCTCATCTATATGCAGTGGGCGATGTTAAAGATAAACAGTATGACCTTGTAAACTTAGACGCAGAGACTCTTAAAAAAACTGACAATACAAATTTTCCTGCAATTGATGAAAAGCAAACTGAAAAGATGAAGGAGCTTATTCAAACTACAAAGGATGACAAGGACTCCATTGGGTCTATTATAGAAGTTGGAGTTGTGGGAATTCCAAAGACTGTGGGCAAACCCATTTTTAACACTGTAGAAGGAAGGTTTTCACAAATGGCCTTTTCAATTCCTGGAGTTAAGGGCGTGGAGTTTGGTCTTGGATTTGACTGTGCAAAGTTAAAGGGATCAGAACATAATGATGATTATATTGTTATAGATGGAGATATAAAAACTTCGACAAACAATAACTCTGGAATAGTTTCAGGAATGACCAATGGAATGCCCATTGTGTATAGATGTGCATTTAAGCCTACGCCATCCATTGGAAAGATTCAAACTTCGGTCAATCTTAAAACCATGGAAGAGGAAAAACTTTTAATCGAAGGAAGACATGACCCATGTATTGGAGTTAGGGCAGTATCTGTAATGGAAGCTGCAACGTGCCTTGTATTAATAGATATGATTATGGAGGAAGGACTATGGCAAGAAATAAATTTGGACTTATAGGTAAGACTTTAAAACATAGTTTCTCACCGAAACTTCATGAATACCTTGGAGACTATAGCTACGAACTATTTGAACTGGAAACTGAAGAACTGGAAAACTTTTTTAAACGTGAAGATTTAAAGGCAGTTAATATAACTATGCCATACAAGGAAGAAGCCATGAAGTACTGCAATAAATTTTCTCCAGAAGCTCTAAGGATGGGCTGTATTAACACAGCTATTTGGGATGGAGAAGATATTGTTGGATATAACACCGATTACTATGGCTGCATGGAGATGCTAAAAGAGATTGACTTGGAGATAAAGGGAAGCGCCGTTGCTATACTAGGCGATGGATCCACATCAAAAACAGTAAGAGTTGCCCTTGAAGATATGGGAGCAAAAGAGATTATAAATATCTCCAGAAGAGGAGAAATTAAATTTGAAGAAATTGACAGATATAACCATGTGGAAGTAATTGTAAACGCAACTCCTGTAGGGATGTATCCTAACAACTTAGAGTCCCTTTTAAATTTAAAAGACTTTCCAAATTTAAAAGCCGTTGCGGACGTTGTGTATAATCCTCTTCGAACAAAATTGATTTTAGATGCAAAAAGACTTGGCATAAGAACAGCAACTGGTCTTAAGATGCTAGTGTATCAAGGAATAAAAGCAAACGAACTATTCTTTGAAAGAGAAATTGAAGAAGAAGGGGCCGAAAAAATCTACAACAAAGTCTACAGAGACGTTTCCAATATAGTCTTAATTGGAATGCCAGGATCAGGCAAGTCATCCTTAGGTCGTTCCCTATCCAAAAAACTTTCAAGGGGATTCATCGACCTAGACAGAGAAATTGAAAAAATAAATAATATGAGCATAAAAGAAATCTTTAATAACTATGGTGAAGAGGGTTTTAGAGAGTATGAAAGTGCTGCATGTAATATATATGGCAAGGAGACCGGAATTATTATTGCCACCGGTGGGGGAGTTGTGGTTGACAAAGAGAACTTTAATCCACTTAAACAAAATGGAATAATAGTTCAAATCGATAGAAAATTAAATAAACTTGCCACCAAGGGCAGACCTCTATCAAAGGGAGGCTTTGAAAGTTTAGTTAAACTACAAATGGAAAGAACAAAAAAATATCAAGACTTTGCAGATTTTAAAGTTGTAAATGTGTATCACCCCGACTGTGTGGAGGAAATAATAGATGAGTTCAATGAAATTACTGGTTGTTAATGGACCGAATATAAATATGCTTGGCATAAGAGAGCCGGAACTTTATGGAAAGGGAACATATATTGACCTTTGCAATCTCGTAGACAACTACTGCAGAGAGAAAGATATTGGAGTGGAGTTTTTTCAGTCGAACCATGAAGGGGATATTGTAGATACAATTCAAAATGCCTACGACAACTTTGATGGAATAATAATTAATCCCGCCGCCTATACCCACACCTCCGTTGCAATACTAGATGCATTAAAAGCAGTAGGCATACCTACGGTTGAAGTTCATATTTCAGACGTGAGCAAGAGGGAGGACTATAGACAAGTTTCTTTTATAAGGGATTACTGTAAAAAATCAATTATGGGGTTTGGATTTAAAGGATATTTAATAGCCGTTGACTATTTTGTTAAATTATTAAAAAAATAAGGTTCACATTTTGTGAACCTTATGGTATTTGAATAAGACTACTTTGTCTAAAGTCATCCACAAGACCGTCTTTAGTCATGCGAATTTCAGACTTCAAATCTTGACTTCCTACATTCTTATCATCTTTCAGATATTCTATTGTGTATGAAGCTTCGTAGTATTCAAATTCATCGGAAGCCTTATCTTTTTTTATTTCATTAATCTTTAAATCTTTAAGTACTATTTCCAATCCATCTTCATTATGTGCAGTTCCTAACCAGATTAATGGGTTTACCCCTGCAAAGTTTTCATAGCCTGTTTCTGTCATAAGTGGTTTAAACATATCTTCTAAATACTTATCCAGTTCAGTTTTTTCATTTGAATCTTCATCTACACCTTCACCGAGAGCTTAGTTTTCAGCTGAAGAAAACACATCACTATCATCTGGTTCTGGGACATAAGCTTTTTTTATAAATTTGTCAACTTTATCCACGTTAGAACTACTTTCTGCACAGCTTATAAATAAACTAAGTGTCAGTGCAATAGCCATGATTAAAATACTTTTCTTAAAACTTTTTTTCATAAAGACCTCCTTGTATATTTATAAATATTATAATTCAATCTCAAAAAAAATCTAACTCTTTGTAATAAAATCATTGCCGCAGTTTTTGCAATGGACTTTTATTTTGCCCTTACCTCTTGGAACTTTCATTTCCGTTTTACAATTTGGACATTTTAAATATTTATAATCCTTTAAGTTTTTCATTTTATTTTTCTTTCTTCCAAAAAAACTTAAAAACTTTCTTCTAAGTGCGAGATAGTCCTGGTTTTCTTTTGCCCTTTGCACTGTGTTTCTTGAAAATATTATATAATTTGAATAAAACACACAGGCAAATCCAAATAATAGAATAAAATTACCAAATGTATTTTGTTTAAGAAATAGAGATATAATTAACATAACCATTCCTAAAGTGGATAAAAATCTTGAGAAGTGATTTATTCCATTACGCCCCTGCATGAATTTATAAAACCAATTTTTCATTTTTGCTCCTTCCATAAGTATGTGTATTTACATAATATTATCTCAAGTACAAATTAATTGTTCCTTAAAATTTTTTTGAGAGCATATTAGGGTTTGCTATGGTATGAATGTTTTGATATAAAGTTAAAAAAATTTGCATTCACATTTGCTCTTTGTAATAGAAATATAAATATAAGTTTTAGAATGATTCACAGCATTATTGACAACAACTTGGTTTTTAATGTTTTTTTAAAAAGAAAAAAATAATTTACAAGTGAAAAAAAATAAGCTATAATATGTACTGATAATGATATTAATTATCAAATAGCTAAACTTAAATTATAAAAGAAAGGAATTGGTAAAATGAAAATAAAAAAGATTACTTCATTAGGATTAAGTGTAGTTTTAATTTTATCTAATGCAAATTTGGTGTTTGCAAATCAGAAAAAAATTGAAGTGGAAAGAATTTCTGGCAAGGACAGATATGAAACGACAGAAAATGTGGCAAGAAGAGCTTTGTCGTTAGGTTGTGATAAAAAGTATTTTGTAGTAGCTGATGGAGAAAATTATCCAGACGCATTAAGCGCAGGAGCAAAAATTGCATCAACAGGGGGATTGCTTCTTTTGGGAAATGAAAACGCAAGAAAATTACCTGATGATTTGATGAAAAATGTTAATACTATTAATGTTTATGGAGGGAAAGTAAAAGTAAATGAAGTAAATGTAGAAAAAACATTTGGAAAAGATAGATTTCAAACTTCTGAAAAAATAGCAAATAAAACTTATCCAAATGCAACTGATTATGTAGTTGTAAGTGGGAAAAATTTTGCAGATGCTCTAAGTGGTTTAAATATAGCTAAAAAATATGATGCACCAATAATACTATCTGAAGTACAAGAAATTCCGACCAAAAAATATATTCAAGATAAAAAAGGACATGGTGTAGGAGGAAAGAGTGTTTTAAATGTAAAAGGGATGAATGAACAAATCTCAGGATCTGATAGATATGAAACAAATTTAAAAACTCTTCCTAAAGAAGCTAAAAACATTATTATAACAAGCGGGAAAAATTATCCTGACGCATTAGCTTCTTCATCTCTTTTGGGAGCTTTAGAAAAATCGTGTCTTATGATAGTTAAAGATACTTTAAACAAAGAACAAATAGAGTATATACGCAAAAATAATGCTAAAGTCTACATAGTTGGTGGAGAAGATTCTGTAAACAAAAATATAGTTAAACAAATTGAAAATATAAATACGAGTGAAGAAACTAATAATACAAAACCAAATGTGGAAGGAAATAAAGCAAAACCACCTAAAGAAGAAATAAAGAAAGCGAAAGAAGAACTAAAAAAATACTTAGATACTGTAGATGAAACTTCACTGGAATCGAATGCTATAAATACAGAAGCTAATACAAAAGCTTTAGAAGATTTAAAAAAAGAACTTAAAAGAGCAAAAGAGCTTTTGAACGATGATGATATAGATAAAGAAAAGCTTGAAGAAATTCAAAATATGCCTTTTAAAAAAGTTGGGAAAGAAAAAAAGGGAAAATTTAAATCGCTTTCCAAAAAGGTTATTGTAGATTTTAAAGTTATTGGCAAAGAGATAACTAATGAACATAACAATAGAAAATATAAGATTATTGAAGGCGATAAGATTAGAATAAAAACTTCTATAGAAGATTTAAGTAATGATAACACTAAGAAATCATATATAAAATTAAACTATGTTACCGATAGTGATTATTACAATGCCAAAGTAGATTCAACTTCATCAGCTACTCCTAAATATAAAAAGCAGGAAATTCCTACAACTGACTATACAGTTAAAAAAGTTGGAGAAGAATATGAAATTGAGATTTTAAAAATGCCTGAAAATGCAAAGATTATTAAACCCGTTATCTTTGTTAAATTTGCAGAAAACACTTATTTTGAAAATGGAACTTTAGTTTTTGTTCAAAATGAAATAACAAGCGATAAAATCAGTGTAAAAGCGTATACAGAGCTAAAAGATGAAATGCTTAAAAATGCACTTAAAAATGTTCCTAATGGGGCGAAAATTACTGTAAAAAGCAAGCCAAAATTAAATAAAGTGGGAGAAGAGAAAGCTATACTGGAAGTTGAAATTAATGGTAAAAAGAATATTGTTGAGGTAATTGTTGAAATTACAAATTCTTATGCATTAAATCATATACCAAGACCGAGAATGGTAAATCAAATTAATGAAAAAACCTATCCTGAAGTAAGTGAAGGTCACACAATAAATTGGAAGAATGTTCTTGAAGGTGCTTTAAAGAACTCTTTATATAAAAAGGTTGAGGTTTTAACTATACCTACTGAAGAGGAACTGAAAGAAATAGGCCCAAAAAGTATAAGATATAGAATAACTTTTAAGGATGATAGTGTAAGAGAATTTGATTTAACTTCTTTAAATATAGTTAAAAGTAATGCTTTTGAAAATGAACCAGAGATAACACCTTTAACTATAAATTATGATGAAGAATTAACCGAAGAAAAATTAAAAAGTGCTATAACAAACTTAACAGATCAAATGAAAGAGAATGAAAAAGGATACTATTTCAGAGTGATATCAAAACCAGATGTAGAAGAATTAAAAAAAGTGGGAAACTATAGTGCTAAAGTTCTTTTGGTCTATGGGGATGCATCTTTTAGGGAAGTTGAAATACCCATAGAGGTAACTGCGAAAAAAACTATGCAGATAGAACTTATCAAAAATACAATTGCAAAAGATGAAGTTTTTTATGCTTTATTGAGTGATAAAAATTTACATCCGACAGAAGGTTTTAAAGTATTCGTTAGTAATAAATCTACTTGGGAAGAAATAGAAAATCCAAAGATAGTATCATCTTCAGATCCTGAACATGCCGACAAGAGAACATTACAAATTCCAAAAGACTATTTTAAGGAAAATGGAGACTATACGATTAAATTCATACAAGAAGGATACAAAGATAAAGAGCTGTCTTTTAAAGTTGCTGATAGAGTGAGAACTGTTAACTTGTCCTGGAAAAACAACTATGTTTACAAAGATATGGACTCTTTTGAGATAGAAGGAGAAAAAGGATGTAAACTGGATATTAAGTTTAAAAAATGGCAATTCTCGGAAGAATACATTGCTGTGGAAGATAAATTTATAACTGAAAAAGACGGAATATATACAGTTGACTTAAAAAGTATAAAAGATAAGATAAAAGACTGTTCACAAATACAGTTTTATGCTAAGAAAGAAGGATTTGCAGACAGTGATGTAATAGTAATTTCGTATAAAGAAAGAGAAAGTTTTGATAAATATAATATAGTTGATTTTGAAATAACAAAAAATCCTTATAAGTTAAAATATAAAGAAGGAGAAAATTTTGATCCAAAAGGTATGGAAATAACTTTAAAAGACAATAAAGGTAAAACAAAGGTTATAAAATCAGATGAATTTGCTTCTTTTGGAGTGATTATAAATCAATATGGTGTTTTAACCAAGGGAACAAAGTCTATTTTAATATCATTAGGATATATTTATAAGGAACTTAATATAACAGTTGATGCAAAGTAGAGTTTAAAGAACATAAAAACTAAAAAATATTTGACACCATAATAAATTTAGTGTACAATATCATGGTGTTAAAAAAGACTGTCCCGGTCCTTTTTAACAATATACAAAAATCGCCTGGTGGCCAAGGGTGCGATTCATAAATGCTTGGTGGGAAAATAATCGCCATTTGACAGCGATGTCAAAATAGTCAAAATATTGTAAAAAAGGAAAGGAAGACAGAATGAAAAGCTATAATGTAAAAGCGAAAGACATACAAAGAAAATGGTATGTTGTTGACGCTACAGACAAAGTTCTTGGAAGACTTGCAAGTGAAGTTGCAGCGATTCTAAGAGGTAAGAACAAGCCTATATTCACTCCAAATCTTGACACTGGTGACTATGTAATAGTTATCAATGCTGATAAGATTAGAGTAACAGGAGACAAGAACAAAAAGAAAATCTATAAGAAACATACAGGTTACCCTGGTGGATTAAGAACTACTACTTTCGAAGAGCTTATGGCAAGAAAGCCTGAGAGAGCAATTGAACTTGCAGTTAAGGGTATGTTACCTAAGAACAGATTAGGTAGAGATATGTACAGAAAACTTAGAGTTTATGCCGGTGAAGATCACGGACATGAAGCTCAACAACCTGAATCTATAGATTTAGCATAGGAGGAGAATAGATGGCTGATATACAATACTTGGGAACAGGCAGAAGAAAGACTTCTGTTGCAAGAGTAAGATTAGTTCCAGGAAATGGTAATTTTGTTATAAATAAAAAACCTATCGATGAGTACTTCAATTATGAAACATTAAAAGTTATTGCTAGAGAACCTCTAACACTAACTGAAAACTTAGACTCATACGATGTTTATGTAAATGTTAAGGGTGGTGGATACACTGGTCAAGCAGGAGCAATCCGTCATGGAGTTTCAAGAGCGCTTCTTAAGGTTGATGAAGAATTAAGACCAACTTTAAAGAGAGCTGGATTCTTGACTAGAGACCCTAGAAAAGTTGAGCGTAAAAAATACGGTCAAAAGAAAGCTCGTAAGAGCCCACAATTCTCAAAGAGATAATATTTCAAGCCTTGGACTTATGTCTGAGGCTTTTATATTTTATTTGAGCCTTAAGTTTTAAAAAACATTTATAAAATGATACAATAAAATTAGTAACTGTAAAGAGTTAATGATTTTAAAAATTTTATTAAATTGATTATCGCGTGATTACTATTTATTGTTTTAATATTGAACTATGGAGGATTGAATGAAAGCATTGGTGGTTGGTGGAGGAAAACTTGGATTTAAGCTAGCTTCTGCCCTTGTTGATGAAAACTGTGAAGTTACAGTTGTTGATAATAATGAGGATGTAATTGAAAATATTTTAAACACATTGGATGTACTTACAATAAATGCCAATGCTCTTGATATTGAAGTTTTACAAGAACTGGATATCTCTACTTATGATGTGGTAGTGGCAACTACGACAAATGACGAAGCAAATGTAATTTTAAGCACAATTTCAAAAAAACTTGGTGCAAAATATGCCATTGCCAGGGTTAGAGATCCTGAATATAAGATGCATATTGAGTTTATCAGTAAAGAATTAAATATCGACAAGATAATTAATCCTGACAATGCAGCTGCCAGAAGTATTGAGAAGTATTTACTAAAGCAGTACAAACTTTATTCTGATAGCTTTGCAGATGGCAAAATAAAACTTGTGGAGTTTAATATTGGAATTGATGAAGACTTTGTTGGCAAAAAGGTAATGGATATAGAGTCATTTGAAAACTTACTTATAACTGCTGTATCACGAAAAGGGGTTGCCATAGTTCCTAATGGCAATACACTTCTTTGTGAAAATGATGTAATACTACTTGGTGGAAAATCTGAAGACATTGAAAAATTTGATAGAGACCACTCAGGAGTTAAAAAGGTTAAAAATATAAAAAAAGTATTAATTGTAGGGGCAGGAAAAACAGGATTTTATCTTGCGCAAAATCTTTTGAATGATGGACTTGATGTAACCATTGTTGAAATAGATAGGCAAAAATGCTATGAAATAAAAGAAAAACTTCCTCAAGCAGAAGTAATAAATGGGGATGGTACAGACTTAAATATTCTTGAAGAAGAGATGATTCAAACATTTGATGCCTTTGTAGCTACTACCGGAATAGACGAGGCAAACTTGCTTATAGCCTTAGTTGTTAAACAATTTGGTGTTTACAAATCCGTTGCAAAAGTATCTAGAACCAATTATGATTCAATACAGGATAGACTGGATATTGATGCAGTGTTTAATACTTCTTATATAGTGGCTGCTGAAATTTTAAAACAACTTAGAGGCGGACAGGCAATTTCTGTAAATCTTTTATTAAATGGGCAAGTTGAAGCCACTGAGTTAATTATACAATCTGATGTTTTAGTTTGTGGGAAAAAGCTTAAAGAGATTAACCTTCCAGAAGGTATTTTGATTGTAGCTGTTATAAAAGGAGATAAGACCATAATTCCAAATGGGGATACAATTTTGTCAGAGGGAGATAGAGTAGTACTCTTCAATGCTCATAGTGAAGCTCAATCTATGAAAAAATATTTTCACATAGATAACAGTAAGAAGCCTTTATTCAATAAGATTAAATTTACAAAGTAGGTATTTATATGAATAAAAAACTAATAGTTAAAATTTTAGGAATAATACTTTTGATTGAAGCTGCTTTTATGCTTCCATCACTTTTAATCTCGCTTTACATGAAGGACCAATCACATACTGGGTTTTTAGTTGCTATTTCAATACTCGTAGTTCTTTTTGTGGCAACGAAATTTATAAAAATTACAGACTATACACTTGCGCCTATGGATGGTCTGTTTATAGTAGGTTTTTCATGGATACTTATTTCAATATTTGGAGCTATACCTCTATTTATAGACACTGAGCTTGATTTTGTTTCATCATTTTTTGAAATAGTTTCTGGTTTTACCACAACGGGAGCATCTGTTATTGGAAATATAGAAGCTATTCCAAAGTCAGTAGTATTTTGGCGAAGTATAACTCACTGGATAGGCGGAATGGGGATTTTGGTTTTCACAGTTTCCATACTTCCACGTCTGGGAGTTGGAGGTTTTCAAATATATAAAGCCGAATCACCGGGTCCAGTTGCAGGAAGGATACAATCCACAACTTCTGGATCAGGGAAGATACTTTACAAAATTTATTTATTTATAACGCTTATAATATTTTTGTCCCTAGTAGCAACTGGAATGACTGTGTTTGATGCAGCTATTCATACCTTTGGAGTAACGGGAACTGGAGGTTTTTCATCCCATAACGACTCCTTGGCAAGGTATGGCACACCAACCATCGTTGTGTTAAGTATAGCCATGTTCGTATGCGCTACAAACTTTAATATATATTTTTTAGTTTATAAGAGAAAGTTTAAGGAAATAATTAACAATGATGAACTTAAAATGTGGTTTATACTTATAGCAATAGCTATTATAACCATTTCAACATGTCTATTTAAAAATGGATATGGGAGCTTTGGCCTTTCCCTTAGGGACTCGGCGCTTCAAGTTACTTCCATATCTTCAACATCGGGTTTTGCCAATACCGACTTTGACCTATGGCCAAGCTTTGCAAAGACGATATTATTTTTGCTTTACTTTATGGGTGGATGTGCAGGGTCAACGGCTGGAGGATTAAAAGTTGTAAGAGTAACTGTGTTATATAAACTGGTTAAGAGAGAAATTAAAAAGACAATTCACCCTAAAGCTGTAGTTCCCATAAGACTCAATGGAAAAAACTTAAGTGAACAAGTGGTACTTGGGATTTGTGCCTTCGCAGCTGTTTACTTCTTTGTGTTCTCATTTTCAACTGCCATGATAACACTGGATGGCCACGACATAAGAACCAGTATGTCATCGGTTGCAACATTTTTATCAAATGTTGGGCCAGGTTTCTCAAAGGTGGGACCAACAAAAAACTTTACTTTTTTTAACTGGGCATACAAACTCTACTTTAGTTTTTTAATGCTTTTAGGTAGACTTGAATTCTTTACATTAATAGCATTAATATCTCCGAGAAGTCCTAAAAAGGAATTAATAAAAATATAAAAATAAAATGTAAAACAGTAAGTCAAAAAGGATTTACTGTTTTTATTTTA
>NZ_JBBKBD010000026.1:0-14929 GCF_037890055.1 Lagierella sp. ICN-221743
AGGTTTACACCACGTATTGTCATTCTGAGCGAACGTAGCGAGTCGAAGGATCTCGTGAACTTTCTATTAGAAAGTTCACGCTAAAGTATCCTGAATTATTTTGTAGGTTACAACCCTACTACCTCGTTTATTACTAGTATATTGCATCGTT
This sequence comes from Lagierella sp. ICN-221743, assembly GCF_037890055.1. Classification (NCBI taxonomy): domain Bacteria; kingdom Bacillati; phylum Bacillota; class Tissierellia; order Tissierellales; family Peptoniphilaceae; genus Lagierella; species Lagierella sp. ICN-221743. Next base: position 152 of record NZ_JBBKBD010000026.1, read on the forward strand.
TTATTCCACCAAGGGGGAAAAAGGAACTGCTTTCTATCGGGCCATTTCCCCCTTGGGAACCCCCTTTACCTCCCAACGACTTGGGGATATCCCCAAGACCCCTTTTAAAAAGTAGTAGGAAAGCTAAGGCTTTCCTTGCTGTGCCTAATGGCACATAATATATTTTGGACATCTTCTCCCTCCGAAGTGTTAACCTCCCTCGCACTGTCATCCTGAACGAAAAATTTGCGAAGCAAATTTGTAGCTGAAGTATTCTTGACCTAACAGAAGGCTAAGTCTTCGTTGTAGGTCAAATGTCAATCTCGTTTTACTTTCCGACAGGAAAGTGTCAGAAGGCGACCTCGAACACTTTTTTCTAAAAAGTGTTCGTTAAAGCCTCATAATATGTTATGTATTCTTTTTATAACTTTTTTTTCAACTTCCAACTTCTAACATCTAATATTTTATTGCTCTTCAACTAAATCTCATGCTTGTTATTCTTCCAAAAACTCATCTTTTTAAGTAAACTACACCATTAAACATGTGTTAATATCGCAAAAATTTACAAAAAATTCAATAAATTTCAAAAAATTACAGAAAATTTTGTAAAAAACTTTTAAAATTTTTCTAAAACTTTTACCGAAAAGCGCCTATGAAAACGTTATAAATACTAGTATTTCAATATTCAGCACTGCAAAACTTTACTGTTTTAAAATGCTTGCAATTTACATCAATAAAGTGTATAATTGTATGAAATAAGGAGGTCATTATGGTAAAGTATATTTTCAAGAGAATTTTACAAGCTATTGCCGTTTTGTTTTTGGTAACTTGTATTACATTCTTCTTAATGAAGCTTGTACCCGGCTCGCCTTTCGCTAGTGAAAAGGCACAGTCACCGGAGGTACTGGAAGCTTTGAACAAAAAATATGGACTTGATCAACCGTATCTTGTTCAGTTAAAAAAATTTATTACAAATGCATTAAGGGGAGAGTTCGGCGTATCTTTGAAGATGCAAAAGGACAGACCTGTAATGGACATTTTAAAGGAGATGTTCCCAACTAGTGCAAAGCTTGGGCTTATTGCTCTTACATGGGCTACTATAGTTGGGGTTTCTTTGGGAAGTTTAGCAGCTTACCATAGGGGAAAGAAACTGGATTCGTTTTTAAGAATACTTACTACGATTGGTATTTCTGCTCCTGGCTTCGTAGTTGCAACTCTTTTACTTTTATTCTTTGGGGTTAAGTTAAAGGCTCTTCCTACCATGGGACTAAATGGTTTTAAATCATATTTGATGCCATGTTTCTCCCTTGGATTTTATTCAATGTGTTATATAGCAAGGTTATCAAGATCTTCCATGCTTGATGCAATGGGTCAAGACTATATAAGGACTGCAAGGGCAAAAGGGGTTAGTGAAGGAAAAATTCTTTTTAAACACGCTCTTAAAAATGGTTTTATTCCGGTTCTTACATATTTAGGACCACTTACTGCTGGAATCATAACTGGTTCAATGGTTGTTGAGTCAGTATTTTCAGTACAAGGACTTGGAAGATATTTTATAAACTCAGTATTAAATAGGGATTATCCTATTATTATGGCAACTACACTATTCTTTGCATCACTTGTAATCTTTATGAATATGGTGGTTGACATTCTATATAGATTTATAGACCCTAGAATTGATTTGTCGAAGGGGGATTAATATGGAAAACTTTCTAAGTTTAAACTCTAAGCTTAAATTAGAGGAATATGAATTTACTGAAGATGACTTTGAACTTGCATCTTCGGAAGCTAAAGAAAGCTTCATGACTAAGGCTCCTTCAACATCATATTTTCAAGATGCTTTAAGGCGCTTAAAGGAAAACAAAATAGCTATGGTATCTTTGGGATTCATAGTAATTATATTTATATTTGCATTCATCGGACCTTATTTTGTAAAGGGAGACTACACCACTCAGTTTAGAGGGGACGAAAATTTATTTCCCTGCGCAAGGTATCCATTTGGTACTGATAAATTAGGTCGTGACATAATGGTTCGTACAATGTACGGAACTAGAGTTTCTCTTATTGTAGGTCTATTTGCATCACTTATAGTACTTGTTATTGGAACAATATATGGATCAATATCTGGTTACTGTGGTGGAAAAGTTGATGCGGTTATGATGAGAATTTTGGATTTAATATATTCAATTCCAGATGTTCTAGTGGTAATTTTATTATCCATAGGGATATCTCAACCGATGAAGTCATATGTAAATAGTTCTAACTCAGCCATTGCAAAAAAAGTTGCAACACTGGGACCGGCTCTTATATCAATATTTATTGCCTTTGGTCTACTATACTGGGTAGGGATGGCAAGAATTATAAGAGGACAAGTGCTTATGCTTAAAAAACAAGAATTTGTTACTGCGGTAGAAGCTCTTGGTGGATCTAGAAAGAGAATTATTAAAAGGCATTTATTCCCCAACTGTATCGGTCAAGTTATTGTTATGACGGCTATGCAAATACCGTCAGCCATATTCTTGGAATCATTCCTATCATTCTTAGGGATTGGTGTTTCTGCACCGATGACATCTCTAGGAGCTATGGCGGCAGATGCCCTGGGAGGGATTTACTCCTATGCATATAGGTTAATAATACCTTCAGTAATACTTAGCTTGATGATACTGGCGTTGAATTTATTTTCTGATGGACTAAGGGATGCCTTAGACCCAAGACTTAAAAAGTAGGTGTGATTATGGAAAACAAAGTAAAAGAAGTTTTAAAAGTCGAAGACCTTGCTATTTCCTTCTACACACCTGTAGGTGAAGTTAAAGCGGTGGATGGCATAAGCTATACACTACATGAGAATGAAATAATGGGAATTGTAGGAGAGTCTGGTTCTGGTAAATCGGTAGAATCCTATGGGATAATGGGTCTTTTACAATCTCCTGGCAAGGTAAAATCTGGAAAGATATTATATGATGGAAAAAATGTTTTGGATTTTGACAAAAAGGAAATGAGAAAATTCAGAGGAGGTAAGTGCTCCATGATTTTCCAAAACCCTATGACTTGTTTAAATCCTGTTTATACAATAGGTAATCAACTTATGGAAGCTGTATTGGTCCATAAGAAGGTAAGTAAGGATGAAGCTTATAAGAAGGCGGTTAAGATGCTTGAACTTGTAGGTATTGCAAATCCTGAAAAGAGAATGAAACAATATCCCCACGAACTATCTGGTGGTATGAGACAGAGGGTCATGATTGGGATGGGGCTTATATGTGAGCCGGACATTCTAATAGCAGATGAACCTACAACTGCACTGGATGTTACAATCCAGGCACAAATACTAGAGCTTATAAAGGAAATTCAACAAAAGACTAAGATGTCTGTAATCTTTATAACTCACAACTTGGCAGTTGTTGCTCAAATTTGCGACAGTGTATCTGTAATGTACGCTGGAAAGATTGTTGAACAAGGAAGTGTTGATGATATATTCTACAATCCTCAACATCCTTACACAAAGGGCCTTTTAAAATCCATGCCAAGAATTGACGACAACGAGGGAGTAAGACTTGAAAGTATTGAAGGAACTCCTGTTGATATGTTGAACCCGCCAACTGGATGTGGTTTCTCTACAAGATGTGAACACTGTATGAATATTTGCTTGAGAAAAGAGCCACCAATGGTTGAAATGGGAGATGGACATAGGTCAAAGTGTTTCCTACATTTAAAGGAGGTAGCAAATGGAAGACAATAAATTACTTGTTTGCGACAATATTGTAAAACATTTCACCGTCAAGGAAACATTTAATAAGACAGCAACGGTACATGCGGTGGAAAATGTCTCCTTCTATATAAAGAAGGGAGAGACACTGGGAGTTGTAGGAGAGTCAGGATGTGGCAAGACCACTTTGGGACGAACTATATTGAGACTTCATGAACCGACTTCTGGACGTATAACCTATGATGGCGAAGTTATTTTTGATAGTGAAAAGAATATAAAGGCTGAAATGTATCCATATAGAAGGAAGATGCAAATAATATTCCAAGACCCTTCTGCATCCCTTGACCCTAGAATGACCGTAGCGGAAATTGTAGGGGAGGCGCTGGATATACATGGACTTTACAAAGAAAACAGAAGAGATAGAATTAACGAATTGCTTAGACGTGTTGGACTTAACCAGGAACACTCTAATAGATATCCCCATGAGTTTTCAGGGGGACAACAACAGCGTATTGGAATTGCAAGAGCATTGGCGGTTGAACCTGAGTTTATAGTATGCGACGAACCAATCTCCGCACTGGATGTTTCCATCCAAGCGCAAATTGTAAATATGTTACAGGACATGCAGGAAGAGCTTGGGCTAACATATATGTTTATCGCCCATGACCTTTCATTAGTAAAACATATTAGTGACAGAATTGCAGTAATGTATTTAGGAAAGATGGTTGAACTTGTGGACTCGAAGAGACTTTATGAAAATCCTCTTCATCCATACACCAAGTCACTACTTTCGGCGATACCACTACCGGATCCTAAACTTACAAGAAGTTTACAAAGGATAAAACTTGCTGGTGAAATTCCTTCACCAATACATCCACCTAAGGGCTGTAGATTTCACGAAAGATGCCCTTATGCAAAGGATATATGTAGTGAAGTGGAACCGGAGTTTAGAGAAGTTGAGGATGGACACTTTGTAAGTTGTCATATCATATAAACAAAAAACTAGGAGGAAAGAAATGAAAAAAAGATTTAGTTTAAGATTGCTTGCACTTATGCTTGGCTTTGTAATGTTACTAAGTGCTTGTGGTAACGGTGGACAAAAGCAAGGCACTGGGCAAGCAGGAAATGGAAACGCAGCTTCTAATGAAGAAGCAGGAAGAGAAGATGGTGTTTTTGATGTAAACATCGCTTCAGAACCACAATCAATTGACCCAGCTCTTAACAGTGCTGTGGACGGTGCTATTATGATATCTCATCTTTTTGAATCACTTATAAGATGGGATGACGATGGAAATGGAAATGCCGTATTAAAACCAGGTATTGCAGAATCATGGGATGTTTCTGATGATGGACTTACTTGGACTTTCCACTTAAGAGATGCTAAGTGGTCAGACGGTAAACCAGTTGTAGCAGAAGACTTTGTATATGCATGGAACAGATTAGTAAACCCTGACACAGGTGCTGACTATGAATATATGTTAGATATGGTTAAGGGATATGACGAAAAGAAACTTGATATCTCTGCACCAGACGAAAAGACTTTTGTTGTTAATCTAAGTGTAAAATGTCCATACTTTGAAGAAATATGTGCTTTCCCTGCAGTAATGCCAGTAAGAAAGGACGCTGTTGAAGGAACTGAAAACTGGACAAACTCAGCTGATACATTAATTTCAAATGGACCTTACGTTCTAAAAGATTGGAAACACAATCAAGTTATCGAAATGGAAAAGAATCCTGAATACTACGACGCAGATTCTGTAAAGGCTGAAAAATTAGCTTTCCACTTACAAGATGATCAAAACGCAATCTATGCATCATATAGATCTGGCGACTTAGACTTTATAAACTCCGTACCTCAAGAAGAAGTTCAAAAACTTCTAGACACAAAGGAACTTAAAGTTCTTCCTCAAGTAGGAACTTACTATGTAGTATTCAACACTGAAAAAGAACCATTTAACGACGCAAGAGTTAGAAAGGCTTTCTCACTTGTAATAGACAGAGACTTTATCGTTAAACAAGTTAGTGGAAAAGGTGAAGAACCAGCATCAGGTTACGTTCCTTCAGGAGTATACGATGTTGACGGAGCAGAAGGCGACGACTTTAGAACTAAGGGTGGCGACTACTACTCAATTAAAGTTGACGACTATGAAAAGAATGTAAAAGAAGCTAAGAAACTTATGGAAGAAGCAGGCTACAAAGATGGCCAAGGATTCCCACAAGTTGAATACCTATACAACACAAGCGAAGGCCACAAAGCCATAGCTGAAGCGCTACAAAATATGTGGCAAGAAAAACTTGGTGTTCAAGTTACTCTACAAAACCAAGACTGGAACGTATTCTTAACTGAAAGAAAACAAGGTAACTTTAACATCGCAAGAAGTGGTTGGATTGCAGATTACAACGATCCAATGTCATTTATAGATATGTGGATGACTGGTGGAGGTAACAACGACGCTCAATACAAGAACCCTAAATATGATGAACTTGTTAAGGCAGCAAAGGCTACTTCAGACCAAGCAGAAAGAATGGAAAACATGCACAAAGCTGAAGATATATTAGTAGGCGAAGATGCAGTTGTTGCACCAATCTACTTCTACACTAATTCCCACATGATGAAGCCAAATATCGAAGGATTATACTACACTCCATTAGGATATTACTTCTTCAAGGGATTGACTGGATTCTAGAACAAGTCAAATGACTCCTTTTTTAAAGAGGGCGGCTGTATGGCCGCTCTTTTTATGTTTATTTTGAATTGCATTTAGTGTTAGATTATTTAAATAATAATTCAATGAAAATCTTTGAATTTATTAGTAGAATTCAGGCTATGTGATATAATTAAAATAGATATCTATGTGAAAGGATGTGCTATATGGTAGCTGATAATATATTAAAATTAAGAGAAAAAATGAAACAAGCAGGACTTAATATGTATATAGTTCCTACATCAGACCCTCATTGTTCTGAATATGTTCCAGACAGTTATAAAACTAGGGAATTTATTTCGGGCTTCACAGGATCTGCCGGCACTGTAATAGTGACACTTGACAATGCCGGACTATGGACTGACGGAAGATACTTTATACAAGCTGCAAAACAGCTGGAAGGTTCTGGAATTAAATTATATAAAATGGGAGAAGCTGGAGTTCCTACAATGAAACAATTTGTTGAAGAAAATTTCAACAGCGACTACAAGATTGGATTCAATGGAGAAACTTTTCCCCTTTGGCTTTTAGATTACATTGCAAAGGACATTCCAGAAGAAAATATTTCGTATAACCAAACTCTTGTTGAAGACATTTGGGAAGATAGAGTTAAAAAGTCTTCCAAAAAGGCCTTTGTGTTAGAGGAAAAATATGTTGGAGTTTCTGCAACTGACAAGATAAGAGAGATTAGAGAAAAACTTAATAAAAAAGGCGCAACTGCAACTCTAGTTACAACCCTTGACGACATTGCATACACACTAAACATCAGAGGGGGCGATGTGCTTTTCACTCCCGTAATACTTTCTTACCTTTATATAAGTGAAGACCATGTAGTTTTATTTGTAGACAAAGAAAAGATTACAGAAGACGTAAAGAAGCATTTAGACAAGACTGGTGTTACAGTTAAAAATTACGAAGAGGTATTTGATTTTGTAAAGGGCATACCAAGTGAAGAAGTTCTTTACTTCAACAATAGAAAAATTAATGTAAAGCTATACAAATCAATTCCTGAGTCTTTGAATACAATTTTTGGTAGAGATATTTCAACAGATATGAAGGCAGTAAAAAATGAAGTTGAAATTAAAAACCAAAAAAACGCCTATGTTAAAGATGGAGCTGCCCTAGTAAACTTCTTTAGCTGGGTTGAAGATTCATTAGAAAAGGGAGAAAAGATTACAGAGCTAGACTGCTCAGACAAACTTCTATCCTTTAGACAAGAGCAAGAACTATTTATTGAACCAAGCTTTGGATCAATTTCCGCATATGGAGAAAATGCGGCACTACCTCACTACTCTCCATCCAAGGACAACCCTGTATATTTAGAAAAAAAGGGACTTTACCTACTTGACAGTGGTGGACAATATAAAGATGGTACAACAGATATTACTAGAACCGTTGCACTGGGAGAACTTACTAAGGATGAAATCTTCCACTACACAATGACACTTAAGTCACATATCGCACTTTTATCTGCCGTTTTTAAAGAAGGTACAAAGTCATCTTCATTGGACATATTTGCCAGGGGACCACTTTGGAAAGAGGGAGTTGACTTTAATCATGGAACAGGACATGGAGTTGGATTTGTTTTAGGAGTTCATGAAGGGCCACAAAGTATTTCAAGACCAAATAATGATGTAAACATGGTTCCAGGAATGGTCACTTCAGACGAACCTGGTGTCTATGTGGAAGGAAGCCATGGAATAAGAATTGAAAACATCATGGTATGTGTGGAAAAGAAAGAAACTTCCTTTGGAAAATTCTTCGGATTTGAATCACTTTCCATTGTGCCAATAGACTTAAGACCAGTTGATAAATCACTTTTAACTGAAGATGAAATAAAATGGATAAACGAATATCATAAAGTTTGTCTTGAAAAATTAAGTCCAATGCTAAAAGGACGCGCCTTAGAATATTTAAGAAAGGCAACTGAGGAGATTTAATGTTTGACATTGAGAAGAATTTGAAAACTTTGCCCACATCACCAGGGGTTTATCTGATGATTGACGACAATGATACAATTATATATGTGGGTAAGGCTAAAAATCTTCGAAACAGAGTCAGACAATACTTTACACCTTCTGGACAGACAATTGAAAAAGTTCGGGAGATGGTTAAACATATAAGTCGGTTTGAATACATCATTGTGGACAATGAAGTAGAGTCCTTGATACTTGAGTCAAATTTTATCAAGGACAAAAAACCGAAGTATAATATACTATTAAAATCAGGCGAAAAATATCCCTTTATAAAAATCACCAAGGAAAAGTACCCACGCATTTTAAAGGACAGGGTCATAAGACCAGACGGTGCCGACTACTACGGCCCCTTTCCAAATGCCTATGGGGTGACTGAAATCATTGAACTGTTTCAGGATATGTATAAAATAAGAAGGTGTAACCTAAATTTTGACAAGAATCAATATTTAGAAAGACCTTGTCTATACTACTTTATACACAAGTGTTCTGGACCTTGTATAAAAGCTGTTACAGAAGAAGAATATTTAGAAGATGTTTCAAATGTGGAAGATTTTTTAAAGGGAAAGCAAAAAAAGATTATAACATCTCTTAAAAAGAAGATGGATAGAGCCTCGCAAAACTTAAACTTTGAACTGGCTGCAAGATATAGGGACAATATAAATTCCCTTGAAACCATTGTGGAAAAGCAAATTGTTCGAACTTCCAAGGACAGGGAGATGGATATTATTGCCATGACTAGAGAGAAAGACACTATCTCCATGCAGGTGTTTATTATGCGAAGTGGCAAAATAATAGACAGGGAGCACTTTATCTTAGACGACTCCATTAAAGGAGAGGACGAAGAAGTGTTTTCATCCTTTATCCAACAATTTTACTTTGACATGGCCTTTGTGCCAAAAGAGATTGTTCTCCAAAAAGAGCCCCTAGACTCATCGACACTGGAAGAGTACTTGACCCGCATAAAGGGGAAAAAGGTAACTTTGACAGTGCCAAAGAGAGGCGAGAAGTTAAAACTGGTTGAACTGGTTGAAAAAAATGCCAAAGAGACTTTGGAAAAACATCTTGCATACATTAGACGAAGAGAGAGGGAAAGACCTAAAGGCCTTGAGGAGCTTGAAGAGCTACTTTCTATCTCGCCACTTTCAAGAATTGAATGTTATGACATTTCAAATATATCGGGAGTGCAATCCGTCGGCTCCATGGTGGTTTATGAAAATGGACAAAAGACCCCGGGAGAGTACAGGAAGTTTAAAATAAAGACAGTTGAAGGACCAAACGACTATGCCAGCCATCAAGAGGTTTTAACTAGAAGGCTTGAAAGGCTAAAAAGTGAAAATGCCCTAGGTAATAGAGAAGTTTCCTTTGGAAGAAAGCCCTCCCTAATCATAATTGACGGGGGCAAGGGCCATGTGAATGCGGCGAAGTTTGCCATGTCACTTTTAAACATGGAAGAGATTCCCATATGTGGACTATATAAGGACGAATTTCACAATACCAAGGGAATCGTATACAATGGAGAGGAGATACCTCTAAAGGTATCCAGTAATATATACCGCTTCCTATTTGATATTCAAGAAGAGACACATAGGTTTGCCATTAACTACCATAGAAAGTTAAGGGATAAAAACATGGTAAAGTCTGAGCTAGACGATGTGAAGGGAATAGGAGAGGTTAGAAAAAAAGCACTTATGAAACATTTCAAGTCCATAGATAAAATAAAAAAGGCATCTATTACGGAGCTTTTGGAAGTGGACAAGATAGACAGAAGAAGTGCAGAGAATTTATACAATCATTTTAATGGAGAAAAAGATGAAGGGAATTAAATTAAAAAAGCTAATTGAAGAGCTGGAACTTGAAGTTGTAATGGCAAGTTCTGATTTTGAGGAACTGACTATAACCAATTCACAAGTAAATAGGCCCGGGATTCAACTTTCCGGATTCTTTGAACACTTTCCAAATAAAAGGCTTCAAATAATAGGTAAGACTGAGTCAATCTTCTTAAACTCAATGGACATGGACGTAAGAAGAGATAGACTTGAAGGGATTATGTCAAGGGACATTCCATGTCTTATCTTCACCCAGGGCCAAGAGATTGAGGACTATGTGGTAGAGCTTGCAAAAAAATATGATAAGACAATAATTCGCTCTACAAGACCCACAACAAGGCTTATTTCAAGAATTGACGATAAGCTTGCATATTTTCTAAGTGAACAGACCAATATGCACGCCGGTCTAATGGAAGTTTTCGGTATAGGGGTTCTAATAACTGGAAAATCTTCCGTAGGTAAGTCGGAAACTGCCCTAGATTTAATCATTCGTGGTCACAGACTTGTGGCAGATGATGTGGTTGAAGTAAGGAGAATGGACAAGGTTCTAGTTGGCCAAGCTCCTAAAAATATACGTCACTTCCTTGAAATTCGTGGAATAGGTATCTTAGACATTCAAAGGCTTTATGGTATAGGTTCGGTAAAACCCGACGTTGAGATAGAGCTTGTGGCATGTTTGGAACCTTGGGACGACGACAAGGAATATGACAGGCTTGGACTTGATATTGAGTACATGGACATACTTGGTGTCAATGTTCAAAAGGTAACTATACCGGTTAAACCGGGAAGAGACATAGCGATGATTGTGGAAGTAGCTGTAAGAAATTACAGACAGAGAAACTATGGATACAATGCGGCTATTGAACTAAGTAAGAGACTGTTTTCAACTAATGAAGATGAATAACAGTTATGCAAAATTTCAAAGGGGGAAATAAAATGAAGGAAAAGAAAATGCAACCTATGGACGGTAATATGGCTGCCGCTCATGTGGCCTATGCATTTACAGATGTTGCAGCTATTTATCCTATAACTCCGTCATCAAATATGGCAGAGTATGTGGACAACTGGGCTGCTTTTGGAAGAAAGAATATTTTTGGACAAACTGTTCACGTTTCAGAATTACAATCTGAAGCAGGTGCAGCAGGAGCATTACACGGAGCGTTGGTAGCAGGATCATTAGGAACAACATTTACAGCATCACAAGGACTTTTACTTATGATTCCTAATATGTATAAGATCTCAGGGGAACTTCTACCAGGAGTATTCCACGTATCTGCCAGAGCTTTAGCAAGTCATGCCCTAAGCATCTTTGGTGACCACCAAGACGTTATGGCAACAAGACAAACAGGCTTTGCAATGCTTGCATCAGGATCAGTTCAAGAAGTTATGGACCTTGCGGCAGTAGCACATCTTTCAGCTATTAAAGGAAGAATTCCATTCCTACACTTCTTCGACGGATTTAGAACATCACATGAAATTCAAAAGATTGAAGTTATAGACTATGACGAACTTGCAGAACTTGTAGACTATGATGCTATAAAGGCATTTAGAGAAAGAGCTTTAAACCCAGAAAATCCTAAGACTATGGGTACAGCTCAAAACCCAGATATCTACTTCCAATCAATAGAAGCTTCAAACACTTATTACGAAGACATAGTTGGAGTAACTCAAAACTATATAAATGAAATCAACAAGCTTACAGGAAGAAACTATGGCCTATTCGACTACTACGGTGACGAAGACGCAGAAGACGTTATTATCGCCATGGGTTCAGTAACTGAAACCATAGAAGAAACCATCGACTTCTTAAGGAGCGAAGGAAGAAAAGTTGGTCTTGTAAAGGTACATCTATATAGACCATTCTCAAAGAAACATCTACTAGAAAAGATTCCTGCAAGCGTTAAGAGAATTGCAGTTCTTGATAGAACAAAGGAAAAGGGCTCCCTAGGAGAACCTCTTTACCTAGATGTTAAATCTGCATTCTATGACGAAGAAAGACAACCAAAAATCTATTCAGGTATCTATGGACTTGGCTCAAAAGACACAACTCCAGGACAAATCCTTGCAGTGTATGACAACCTTGCTTCAGAAGAACCAAAGAAGAGATTTACAATTGGTATTACAGACGACGTAACATATAGATCACTTGACGTAACAAGAAACTTAAATACAGTTCCAGAAGGAACAATCAACTGTAAGTTCTGGGGATATGGCTCAGACGGTACAGTTGGAGCAAACAAATCTGCAATCAAGATTATCGCAGACGGAACAGACATGTATGCACAAGGATACTTTGAATATGACTCAAAGAAATCTGGTGGTATTACAATATCTCACTTGAGATTTGGAGATAGCCCAATAAGATCAACATACTTTGTTGAACACCCAGACTTCGTATCATGTTCAAAACAAGCATATGTTAATCAATATGACCTACTAAAGGGAATCAAAAAAGGTGGAACATTCCTACTTAACTGTATTTGGTCAGAAGACGAACTAGAATCACATCTACCAAACTCATTAAAGAGAAAGATTGCAGAAAACGAAATTGAATTCTACACAATCAATGCATCTAAAATAGCAGCAGAGATTGGACTTGGTGGAAGAATAAACATGGTAATGCAATCAGCATTCTTCAACCTTTCAAAAGTACTTCCAATTGAAGAAGCAATTGAAAGACTAAAGGCACAAATCGTTAAGTCATACGGTAGAAAAGGTGAAGAAGTAGTTAACATGAACTACAAGGCAGTTGAACAAGGTGTTGACGCTTTAGTTAAGATAGACGTCAAAGAAAGTTGGAAAGACTTAAAGGACGAAGAAGAAAACGACGGCAATTTACCAGAATTTATCAGAGAAATTGTTAAACCAATAAACGCTCACGAAGGAGACGACCTTCCAGTATCTAAATTTGTAGATAGAGCAAATGGAGAATTCCCACAAGGAACTTCACAATACGAAAAGAGATGTATTGCACTTAAAGTTCCAAAATGGCATATAGAAAACTGTATCCAATGTAACCAATGTTCATACGTTTGTCCACATGCAGTTATTAGACCATTCTTAGTAACAGAAGAAGAAAAGGCAAACGCACCAGAAAACTTTGAAACTAAAAAGGCAATAGGTAAAGGACTTGAAGACTACACATTCAGAATTCAAGTTTCCACAATGGACTGTACAGGATGCGGAAACTGTGTTGAAGTATGTCCTTCAAAAGTAAAATCACTTTCAATGGAACCATTTGAAGAACAATATAAAGAACAAAAAGAAAACTGGAAGTATGCTCATGACGTAGTGGGATACAAAGAAGGACTAGTACCAGAAACAAATGTTAAGGGAAGTCAGTTCAAACAACCATTACTAGAATTCTCAGGAGCTTGTGCAGGCTGTGGTGAAACACCATACGCAAAACTAATAACCCAATTATTCGGAGATAGAATGTTAGTTGCAAACGCAACAGGATGTTCATCAATTTGGGGAGGTTCAGCACCAGCAACAGTATTCTGCAAGAACAAAGACTGCAAGGGACCAGCTTGGGCAAACTCACTATTTGAAGACAATGCCGAATATGGATACGGTATGGAAATGGGAATTGAAAAGACAAGAGAAAAAATTCGTCTATTAATGGAAGAATTTATAGAACTTGGAATTAATTCACCACTAAACGACCTATTCAAAGCTTGGATTGAAGGAATGAACGACTCAGACAAGTCAAAAGAAGCATCAGCAGAAATCCTTCTACACCTAGGCGAAAAGACTGGCGACGAAGCTGCAGACAAGATTATTTCTGAAATCGAAGAAAGAAAAGATTATCTAATTAAGAAATCAGTTTGGATCTTCGGTGGAGACGGTTGGGCATATGATATTGGATATGGCGGACTTGACCACGTACTTGCATCAGGAAGAGATGTAAATGTACTTGTAATGGACACAGAAGTATATTCAAACACAGGTGGACAATCATCAAAATCAACACCGACAGCAGCAGTGGCAAAATTCGCCGCATCAGGTAAGAAAATTAGAAAGAAAGACCTTGGACTAATGGCTACAACTTATGGATATGTTTATGTAGCACAAATAGCTATGGGAGCAAACCAAGCACAAACACTAAAGGCCATTAGGGAAGCAGAAAGCTATGACGGACCATCACTAATAATCGCTTACTCACCATGTATCAACCACGGTATCAAAGGCGGAATGGGCCACTCTCAAGCACAACAAAAGAGAGCAGTAGAAGCAGGTTACTGGCATCTATATAGATTTGACCCAAGACTTAAAGACGAAGGAAAGAATCCATTTACATTAGATTCAAAAGAACCAACAGCTTCATTCCAAGACTTCATAGCATCAGAAGTTAGATACACTTCACTACAAAGATCATTCCCGGAAGAGGCAGAAGTTCTATTCAAAGAAGCAGAAGAAGACGCTAAAGAAAGATACCAAAGCTATGTAAGAATGGCAAGCTATGAATACAATAAGAAAGAAGAACTTGATAAAGAATTCAAGAGCGAAGATAAAAAAGAACAAACAGTTGGTAAAGACGACAAAATAACAGAGTAAAGTAAAAGAGGAGAGCCGGTGGCTCTCCTTTG
>NZ_JBBKBD010000027.1:0-14741 GCF_037890055.1 Lagierella sp. ICN-221743
CCCTATGTTAACGTGCGGTTTGGTTCTCTCAAATTTTTCTTTTCCCATTTTAATCCTCCTAAATTGAAGTTATTCTTTATCTTTATCGCCTAATACTTTTTCTGCGATTGTATTTGGTACTTTTTCGTAGTGATCAAACATCATTGAATATGTTGCACGACCTTGTGTGTTTGAACGTAGGTCTGTTGCATATCCAAACATTTCTGAAAGTGGTACATATGCATCAAGTATGTGAACTCCGTTCTTAGGGTTCATTCCTTGAATCTTACCTCTTCTTGAGTTGATGTCTCCCATTACGTCTCCTAGGTATTCGTCTGGAGTTGTAATTTCTACTTTTTCCATTGGTTCAAGTAGTGATGGGCCTGCTTTTGCAAGGGCTGCTCTAAGAGCCATTGAACCTGCTATCTTGAAGGCCATTTCTGAAGAGTCAACGTCGTGGTATGAACCATCATAAAGTGTAACTTTGATATCAAGTACTGGGTATCCACCTAGTATACCGGATTGAGCTGCTTCTTCGATACCTTGTTGTACGGAACCGATGTATTCTTTAGGGATAACCCCTCCAACGATTGCGTTAACAAATTCAAATCCTGCGCCTGGCTCTTGTGGTTCAATCTTAATCTTAGCATGTCCGTATTGTCCTCTACCACCTGATTGCTTAATATATTTACCTTCAGCTTCTGCTTCTTTAGTGATAGATTCTCTGTATGCTACTTGTGGATTACCGATGTTAGCTTCTACTTTGAATTCTCTTAGTAGTCTGTCTACGATAATTTCAAGGTGTAGCTCTCCCATACCTGAGATTATTGTTTGACCTGTTTCTTCGTTTGTATGTGTTGTGAATGTTGGGTCTTCTTCTGCTAATTTTGAAAGTGCAACACTCATCTTTTCTTGTGATGCTTTTGTCTTTGGTTCGATTGCAACTGAGATTACAGGCTCTGGGAACTCCATCTTTTCAAGTACGATTTCGTTATCAGCGTCACATAGTGTGTCTCCTGTACCTGTGTCTTTAAGTCCTACAGCTGCAGCGATATCACCTGCGTAAACTGCGTCAACTTCTTCTCTCTTGTTTGCGTGCATCATTAGGATACGACCCATTCTTTCTCTCTTGCCCTTTGATGAGTTATATACATATGAACCAGCTTCTAATACTCCTGAGTAAACTCTGAAGTATGTTAGCTTTCCAACATATGGGTCAGTAACTACTTTAAATGCAAGTGCTGAGAATGGTTCTTCGTCTGAAGAGTGTCTTTCGACTTCTTCTTCAGTGTCTGGGTCTATTCCCTTGATTGAAGGTACGTCTAATGGTGATGGCATATAGTCTACAATTGCGTCAAGTAGTGGTTGAACACCCTTGTTCTTATATGCTGAACCACAAAGTACTGGGTTCATTGAAAGATTAACTGTTGCAGTTTTGATTGCTCTTTTAATCTCGTCTTCTGTGATTTCTTCACCTTCAAGGTACTTCATCATTAGTTCTTCGTCATGATCTGCTACGTTTTCAAGCAGATTTGCTCTATATTCTTCTGCTAATTCTTTAAGATCTTCTGGAACGTCTGTTTCTTCAATTTCTGTTCCAAGGTCGTTTTTGTAGATTATAGCTTTCATTCTAATAAGGTCTACACAACCTACGAAGTCTTGTTCAGATCCTATAGGTATTTCTAGAGGAACTGGATTAGCTCCTAATTTGTCTTTTATTGTTTGAATTGATTCGAAATAATCGGCTCCTGTTGCATCCATCTTGTTGATGAAGCAAATTCTTGGAACGCCATATTTGTCCGCTTGTCTCCATACGGTTTCTGATTGAGGTTCTACACCGCTCTTAGCATCAAATAAAGCTATTGCTGAGTCCAATACTCTAAGCGATCTCTCAACTTCAACTGTAAAGTCAACGTGTCCTGGTGTATCAATAATATTAATTCTATTACCTTTCCAAATACATGTTGTTGCAGCTGAAGTAATTGTAATACCCTTTTCTTGCTCTTGAACCATCCAGTCCATTTGAGCTGCACCGTCATGGGTATCCCCGATTTTATGGATTTTTCCAGTATAGTATAGAATACGTTCGGTAACAGTTGTCTTTCCGGCGTCAATATGAGCCATTATACCGATGTTTCTAGTATCTTTTAAAGAATATCCTCTTCCCATAAAAACTTATTACTCCTTCCCAGTAATTAGAATCTATAATGTGCAAATGCTTTATTTGCTTCAGCCATCTTATGAACGTCTTCTCTCTTCTTAACACTACCACCAGTGTTATTAGCTGCGTCTAAGATTTCTTTTGAAAGTCTTTCCACCATAGTTCTTTCTCCTCTTTTTCTAGAGTAAGTTGTTAACCATCTAAGACCTAGTGTTTGTCTTCTTTCTGGTCTAACTTCTAGAGGAACTTGGTAGTTCGCACCACCTATCCTTCTTGATTTAACTTCAAGAACAGGCATAATGTTGTTTAATGCTTTGTAGAATACTTCTAAAGCGTCTTCTCCAGTAGCTTCTGCTACTTTTTCAAAAGCACCATAAACAATAGCTTGTGCTACACCCTTCTTTCCGTCTAACATAATGTTGTTGATTAGCTTTGTAACCACTTTGTCATTGTAGACTGGATCAGGCATTACATCTCTCTTTGGTACATGTCCTTTTCTTGGCACTTCGCTTCCCTCCTTACTATTTAGTATTTCATTGGTACTCGACATATTTGTCATTGTCGCTGTGCTCAAATGTATATTAAAGTATAAACTGAATTTATCTTAAAATTTTAACATTGAAGCATCTTTTTCCATCTCTTATTTAGGCTTTTTAGCTCCGTATTTAGAACGTCCTTGCATTCTACCTGAAACTCCAGCAGTGTCTAGCGCACCACGAACGATGTGGTAACGAACCCCTGGTAAGTCCTTTACTCTTCCTCCTCTTATAAGAACAACGCTGTGCTCTTGTAGGTTGTGTCCGATACCTGGGATGTAAGAAGCAACTTCCATACCATTTGTTAAACGAACTCTTGCAACCTTACGTAGGGCTGAGTTAGGTTTCTTAGGTGTTACAGTTCTAACGGCAGTACATACTCCTCTTTTTTGTGGAGAGTTAACTGTTGTATTTCTTTTCTTCAAAGTGTTGAAATTAACAGATAAAGCCGGTGATTTTGACTTGTAAGTCTTACTTTGTCTACCTTTTCTAACTAATTGATTAATTGTTGGCAAATTTTTCACCTCCGTGTAATTATTTAGCAAAAAAATAGAAATGTCTAACATTTCACTTTTGCACCAGTACATTTTAACATTGAAGCTTGTCATTGTCAAGTTTTTCAATGGTTTTTACGTGGTTTTCACTTATTTTTTTCAAAGTGAGCAAAAATTAATGTAACATTTCTGATTTTTAATTTTAGCCGCCTTGGCTTTCATATTTTTTTATTCCAATTTTCCACATTATCATAAGTATAGCAACAAAAATTCCTAAGTACATTAACTGTTCTAATATAAGTGAAATCTTATCTTTTTCTTGAACTATTATACTTGGTATATAATAGATTCCAGCAAGTGGATTGTGTTTGAAAAATCCATCCCCAATTATCTTTAAGGGAAATATCTGTCCCGAAAATATTGCGAGTAAAAACCAAAATATATCTCTTAATGTGAGTACTGACTTGAGCCAAAAGGTAGAGATTCCTAAGATTCCAAGGACTGTAAAAAATAATGTAAATCCTAAAAACAGTGATAGCGTAAAAAATATTATATTATTTATATTTAAAGCTTTAAAAAATATCCCTACAGCTATAAAGCTTATAAGTCCCATGGGTAATGTTATTGTAACTCTTCCGACAGCAGAAAAATATCTACTTAATAAGTAATTTATGGGTTTTGTAATTGCAATATCTAAAGCGCCTGTGTTTATATCTTGAAAAATATAATAAACTTCTGCCATCAAATCCGAATAGGATAGCTGAACAATTTCAATGGTTATCAAATAAAATAGAATTTCCCTGAGTTCCATTCCTGACAAATCATTTTGAAATTTATATATATACTTCCATAGAAAAAATGGTATCAATATACTTATTGGAGCGTAGAGCATAGATGTGAAAAAGGTCAGAGCGTATTCTCTTGCTTTTAATATTTCTATCTTGGATCTATTTAAATATCTTTGCATTTTAACCTCCGTTTGAACTGTATTTTTTTATACAATTTCTGTAGACCTTTATAAATAGCAGGCATAAAATAAGGAAAGAAATTATAATATATCTTAATCCTTCAACTTTCTCGCCCATAAGCACTATTGTTGGAAAATATGTTGTAAGTGCTATTGGCACTACATAGGTCAATAGGTTTTGTAAGGTTTTAGGAAATATTTTTAGAGGATAATTTTTTGCAATGGAAAAATTAAATATCAAGTCTCTTAAAGTCGATATTTTTTCTATCCAAATGCTTAGCATTGTAATCATTCCATAAATCAAATGATAATATATATTTCCAAATATAAGTAATCCCATGCTTTTAAATACATTTATCATTTGTACGTCAATGTCAAATCTTGTTATTACATAGTAAATTCCAAATCCACCTATTATTATCTGCTGAACCATGTTTGTAAATGGTACTTTTTCCATAAGTATCATCATTAGCATATTCCTCGGTCTATACATATACTTGTCGAGACTTCCGTCCTGAACCATATATTCAAAATCCCTAAGCCCAAAGAATATTTCTCCTATACCAAGGGACAAAGTCCCCATCATTACCAACAAATATATGAGATTTCTATCTTTAATATTTTCTCCGGTAACTAAAAATATCATACTCCAGAAAAATATTATGGAATAGACGTTGAACAAAGCATACATAAATAGCATCTTTGCCTCGTTTGGATATGCTCTTATCTTTTTAATTTGAATTTTTATAGATGTTAATATCAGTTTCATATCAGTTACCATACTTCATACATATAACATCTTCCAGGGATAGTTCCTCCATGGTGTACTCTGAAAATTTAAATCTACTAAAATCCATTTTTTCAAGTTCTTTTAGATTAATAACGTATTCTGCCTTGTCAAAGATAATCTTATCTGGCTCAAAAGGAAACTCATTCTTCATTTCCACTGGTATTCTAACTTTTCTAAAATTATTTCTGTCTGCAAATTTATCAGGATCTCCATCGTAGATGATTTTGCCCTTTTCTAAGATAATAATCCTCTTGCAAAATCTCTCTATGTTTTTTATCTCATGGGTTGTCAAAAGTATGGTAATTTTGAACTCTCTATTAATTTCATCCAGAAAGTCCATAATATTTCCCTGAGTTACCACATCAAGACCAAGAGTTGGCTCATCTAAAAACAAAATTTTTGGCATATGAATTAGGGAAGCAACTATTTCGCATCTTCTCTTTTGTCCCAGGGATAACTTTCGAACTGGTATATGTAGTATTTCTTCAAGCTTTAAAATCTTTGTAAATTTTTCCATCCTATCTTTAAAGTCACTATCTGAAACTCTATAAACTTCCTTGTAATATTTAAAGGAGTCCAGCGGGCTTATATCAAAAAATAAAGTTGATTTTTGCCCCATGGAAACACCGATGTCATTCAGTAGCTCTCTTTCTCTCTTTGATGGATCGTGGCCATCAATAGATATACTTCCTGAATCCCTTTCTAGTATTCCAGTCATCATCTTTATTGTAGTTGATTTTCCCGCGCCATTAAGTCCTATTAGTCCAAGCTTTTCTCCTTCGTCCACTTTAAAGCTTATATCTTCTACAGCTTGAACTTTTACAGATTCCTTTTTAAAAAAACCTATGGATTTTTTATAGTCATAGGTCTTTGATACATTCTGTAGTTCTATCATTTGAATCTCCTGTATTTACTTTTTTAAAACTTCTATATTGTTTTTCTTAAGATTTCTTATTATCTTTATTGTCCGACTTTAAAAACAAAAGTATAAGCATTGATGGTATTGCAATTTGTAAAAGCAAAATAAAAGCTCCCACTATCGCCACAACAAAATCGCTCTTTCCCTTTGTTAAAAAGATGGACAAGATTATTATGGGAAGTAGCGCCAACGAAATTCTACTTATGTAGGCGCCAAACATCTTGTCCAAGTTTTTGAATTCGTCTTCATTTATCTTTATGTTTTCCAAGTAGTAACCTGTTGTTATGGATATAGTCCAAACAATTAAGTTAATTCCCCAGATTATATAAAAAAATTTCATTAGTAATACTCTTTGAAAAATCTTTCTACGTTCTTGTAGGCAATTTTATCTACCACATCAGCAGACACTCCATTCATGTTGAGGTAGTTTAAAAACTCAATCATCTTGTGTGGGTTTTTGATTTGAAACTCGCCTCCTATGCCGTCAAAGTCACTTCCTATTGCTACAAGATCTTCTCCTCCCACGTTTAACATATGTCTAATATGTTTTTCGTAATCACTAAAGGTTGCCGCCTTTTCTTCTGTTGCAAAGTGTGGACAGAGGTTAAGTCCTGCAACGCATCCTCTTTCTCCAAGGTCCTTTAGCTGTTTATCGGAGAGGTTTCTGGTTACGTCTGTAACTGCTCTTGCGTTTGAGTGACTTGCCATAAATGGTTTTGTGGTATTTTTTAACACATCTTCTATTCCATGTTCGTTTAAATGGGAAACGTCTATTATTATTTTTTGTTCTTCCATCTTTTTAATAACTTCAATGCCAAGATTTTTTAGTCCATAGTCATTGTCATAGCCTTCTAGTTTATGTGGAAAGCCTAGGGAATTTTCGTTGTTCCAAAGTAGTGTTATAAGTGTGATGCCCTTTTGTCTTAAAGTTTCTACATCTTCTACTTTTGAGATTAGCCTTCCGTCTTCTATGGTTGGAAATAGGCTTACTATGTTATTTTTCCTATTTTCTAAATATTCTTTGTAGTCTTTTGTAACTTTGAATTTGTCAGGATATTTCTCTTCAATGTGCTTATAAAAATCCAAACATTTTTCCACATAGTCCCAGTCGGTAATTCCCGCAAGGTTTACTTTTTCAAATTCTTCTTCGCTTGGAAGAAAAATTGCCATAAACTGTGCCTTCACTTCTAGGTCATGAAGCTCTTTAAGTCCAAGGTGGGACTTTTCTCCCTGGTATATCTCTTCTGGGTCTTTATTTTCAATATATTTCAAAACTGTGTCACAGTGTAAATCTATATACATAGGTCCTCCTAAATTTTTATATCCACCCACTTGCCCCTTCTAAATCTAAAAGACATTAGGATGTATCTTGTAAATTGGTCTGCAAGTATTCCAAGCCATATTCCCTTTAACCCGAGGTCCATTACAACTACTAAAAAGTAGGTTGCGAAGGTTCTTATTATAGTTACTGAGATTATTGATGCAAATAGTGTGTACTTTACGTCTCCTGCGGCTCTTAAACAACCACCGTATATTATTTGTGAAATTTGAAGTAGCAATATTATCATCAGGAATTTTGATATCATTACTCCCATTTTAATAATATGTTCCTCTTTGAAGTACAGCCTAAAGATGGATTCTCCAAATACAAATAGTATTAAGGAAAGTACTACTGATATACCAAGTCCAATGGTCTGACAAGTCTTACCATAGTTCTTCGCCTCTTCTTTTTTACCTGCACCTAGGGCAGAGCCTGTAAGTGCAACTGCTGCAACTTGCATTCCGTCGGCAAATGCAAAGCCAAGACTTAGTAAACTCATTCCTACATTGTGGGAAGCAAATGCGTCGGTACCAAGTTTTGCCGCCATCATTGCCGTTGCCATAAAGCCCACTCTAGCAGCAAGGTTTTCTGCTAACAAGTTTACTCCAAGTTTTGCAATGCTTATGGCTGTTTCTATTCCCGGTTTTATCTTTTCTTTTAACATGTACCTTATCTGTACAAAGGAATCCCTCTTGAACAGGGATCTTATACTCATTATTGTTGCAACTACCGTTCCAAGTACCGTTGCAATTGCCGCTCCTGCAATTCCTAGTTTTGGAAATCCTAAATTTCCTCCAATAAGTAAGTAGTTGAATATTATATTTACAATACTTGATACAAGGTTTGTGGTAAATGCAATTTGTGTATTTCCACTTCCCCTTTGTGCGGCGTTAATAACCATGCTTATGGTTGAAAATACCATTCCTCCCATGATTATTCTGAAATATATCATGGCTGGGACATGGGTGTCTTTGTTACTTCCTGAAAATTTTAGTAATGGTGATGCAAATTTCACCATTATTATAGTCATAAACACTACACATATCATGGTAATTACAAAGGCCGTAAGTAGAGCTTCGTTTGCCCTGTACTTGTCCCTTTCTCCCTTACGCCTTGCAACAAGGGCAGAAACTGCAACATTTATCGCAAAAAATAGCGTAAATCCAAAAAACTTTGGTTGGTTTGTAAGTCCAACTGCTGCAACTGCAAAGCTTCCCAGGGAAGACACCATGTAGGTATCTATTAGTCCTGCCATGGCTATGAAAAAACTTTCCAACACCGATGGCCAAGCCATTTCAAATGCGTGTCTATAATAAATTTTCTTTTCTTTTATCATTAACTCTTCCTATTCTAACCTTAACATAAGGATGTTTCTATTTAAAATAATTTTCTATTATGTCTGTTATATAAATGCTTGCTCTCCCGTCTCCATATGGATTTTGTGCCTTTGCCATCTTTTCGTACTCAGCTCTATCAGAAAGGATGTGCGTTAGCTCTTTGTATACTCTGTCTTCTTCTGTTCCAATTAGTTTTAATGTGCCCGCCGTGATTCCCTCAGGCCTTTCCGTGGTGTCTCTAAGTACAAGGACGGGCTTTCCAATTGCCGGTGCCTCTTCTTGAATGCCACCGCTGTCGGTTAAAATCAAGTATGAATTTTTCATTATATTGTGAAAGTCGAAAACGTCCACCGGTTCAATTAATTTTATATTTTCGTTGTCTGAAAAGACTTCCTTTGCAATCTGTCTTACTTTTGGGTTTAGATGTATGGGATATAGTACTGCGATGTCGTCATTTTCTTCCACAACTCTCTTTATGGCATTAAATGAAGACCTCATCTTTTCTCCCAAGTTCTCTCTTCTGTGCATGGTTAGAAGTATTAGCTTCTTATCCTTTGCAAAGTCTAGTTCACTGTTGTGATAATCGTCTTTTATGGTAGTTTTTAGGGCGTCAATAACTGTGTTTCCCGTTACGAATATACTCTTTGGATCCTTTTTTTCATTAATAAGATTTTCCTTCGCCTTTTGTGTTGGTGCAAAGTGCAAATCTGCCAATGATGAAATAGACTGTCTGTTGAATTCTTCTGGATATGGGCTATATTTGTTATATGTTCTAAGGCCCGCTTCCACATGTCCCACGGGAATATGGTTATAAAACGCAGTTAATGCAACCACAAAGCTTGTGGAGGTGTCCCCATGAACAAGTACCAGGTCGGGGTTTTCTTTTTTTAGAATGTCCTCCATGCCCTTCATTATGTTAACTGTAATATCTGTTAGGCTTTGGTCCTTTTTCATGACCTTTAAGTTATAGTCTTCTTTTATGTCAAATACTTCCATAACCTGGCTTAACATTTCATTATGCTGTCCCGTAAGTGTAACTACAGTTTTAAAATTTTTTCTCTTTTTTAGTTCAAGCACCAGGGGGCACATCTTTATTGCCTCTGGTCTTGTCCCAAATACTACCATTATTTTCTTCATATAATCACAGTCTGTAAACTTTATCCCCTTCTATTACATTTCTAGTGTCATAAACAACTTTATCTTTTAAAAGCTCTTGGTGTTTTACAATTTCATCATGGGCAACTAATACTACCACCATGTCAACTGAGTCTAAAAACTCATGTATGTCAAAGACTTGATTTTCTGTAATCTTTTCCTTTACCCATGGATCGTAAGTCTTTAGTGGATTTCCAAGATGTCTTTTTTGTAACTCCAATATTTGTAGTGTTGGTGACTCTCTTATATCATCTATGTTTTCCTTATAGGTAAGGCCATATAGTCCCACTCTTGATGCGTCTTTTATGCCCTCTTTTTGCATTATTTCGTAAACTTCGTTTAATACAAAGTTTGGCATTGAGTCATTAATCTGTCTTGCCTTATAGATTAGTTCTGTTGTTAGTGGATAGTCTCCTACTAAAAACCATGGATCCACAGGAATACAGTGTCCACCAATTCCAGGACCTGGTTTCAAAATGTTTACCCTCGGATGCTTGTTTGCAATTCTTATAACTTCATTTACATCAAGGCCACCTTGTTTGCAGATTTTTGCAAGTTCGTTTGCAAAGGCGATGTTCACGTCTCTAAAGGTGTTTTCAATTACCTTTGTCATCTCCGCAGTTGGAATATTTGTAAAGTTTATTTCTCCCTTGCAAAATGTCTTGTACACATCACTAACTTTTTTTGCTATTTCGTCGTTATCTGCCCCAATGGTTCTGGAGTTATTTATAAGTTCATATACCATATTTCCAGGGATTATTCTCTCTGGTGCATGGCATAGATGTATTGTCTTGTTGTGTTCACTGCTATAGCTTTCTACAACTGGTCTAATGTATTTGTCTATGGCTCCCGGAGACACTGTGGATTCAACAACTATAATGGAATCTTCCTTCGCATAGTCTAAAACAGACTCTACTGCTTTAACCACATATGAGCAGTCCAGTTTTTTTGTGCATTTATCATAAGGTGTTGGAGCTGTGATAATATACATATCTGTTTCTATAGGCAAAACTCCAAATTGTATATCCTTGCTTAATGCTTCTTTAAATAGCTCATCCATTCCCTTTTCTTCAAAGGTAAGTTTTTGCTCTTGAAGCTTCTTTACAGTAGTTTCTTTTATGTCTGTTCCATATACTTTATTGCCCGCCTTTGCTAACATTAAAGCGGTGGGAAGTCCTATATATCCCAATCCAATTACATTTATCATATATTCTCCTTCTCTCTTATGAGATTTAATAATCTTTCGTTATTCCTAGCAGGATTTAATTCTTTCCATGCTATCTCTTCATTATTTTGAATTTCTTTATAAAGCTTTTTATCTTTCATTAGCCTTATAACAACCTCTCTCATCTCCTCTGATGAAAGATGATTTACTGCAAAGCCCACCTTCCACTGTTCCACCAGTTCTTGCAAGTAGGTGTTTGTGGAGACAATTATTGGAAGCCTTGCAATAATGGATTCGTAGAGCTTATTTGGAAGCGCAATCCTTACATTTTTCATATCCGAATTGTACACAGAAAAGATTACGTCACAATTGGAGTAAAGTCTTGCAATGTCGTCATCGTAATAAAACTTACCATGGTACTCTATAAAGTCCTTTTGCTCTGCAAGCTTTTTAAAATAATCTCCATCCTCAAAGCCCGCCATTAATAGTCTTATGTCCAGGTCTTCAATGGCAGATACTAAACATTTTAATTCTTCAAGGTATCTTAGCCCTCCAATGTAGCCTATAGTGAACTTTCTATCAGCATTTTCTTCCCTAAGGGCCTCGTAGTCTTTAAAAAGCTCTGGGTTTGGAATATTTGGCATAAATATCATATTTTCTTTATTGAATTTACCTTCAAAGTGCTCCCAAAACTTCATGGATGTAATAATTAAAATGTCCACACTTTCGAGCATCTTCTTCTCGCTACTTTTGATGTAGGACGATATAACGCTCTCTAAAAAACCTTTCTTGTCATCGGTTAAGTACTTGTGTATGTCTGGAACTTCGTAAATTACCTTGCAATTAGGATTTACTTTTTTCTTATACTTATATGCAATCCTAAGCATGTCGAAGCTCTGTAGATGAATAAAGTCAGGCTTTTCCTCTTTTAGTTTTTCATAGGCAAGGCTTGAAAATTTGAATGTAGGAATAATCCTTTTTATAGGATTATTTCTATTTGCCTTCACAGATATTTTTATTTTTTTTATGTCATTTTTAAAGTCAAAGTTGTCTTCACCCTTGTCCCAATATATCGCAAAAGTTTCGTAGTGCTCCCTAACGAGATCTATTCTTTTTATAATTCTTGGATGAGGTGTGAAGTTAAGTAAAAAACAGTATTTCATTTTATCCTCTCTTGTATCATAGATAAAATTATATCACAAATAAGTGGCTTTGATAAAAGGTAGCTCAAATAAAAACAAAATCTGGGGTTAACCAGATTTTATTTTGATAAATTAATTTTGTTCCAACACCTTCATTGCAGTTCTGTCGATTAAAAATGCTCCAATAGGCGCTGTTAAAAGTATTCCTACAACTGCTACAGAAAGGATTATATCCCCTGATGCGATGCCCATAGAAAGTGGAACTGTACCAATGGCAGCTTGCACCGTTGCCTTTGGTAGGTATGAGTAGGTACAAAATATTCTTTCACGTGGTGTAAGTCCAGTTTTTGCAGTTGAGAGAATTACTCCAACGGTTCTAAACACCAATGCTATGGCAATAACTATAACAACCCCAATTCCAGAGTTAAAAGTAAATCTAATATCAACCGCCGCTCCTACAAGGACAAATAAAATTAACTCTGCCCCAATCCAAATCTTTCCAAACTTTTCAGAAAGCCTTTCAGAAACAATGTCGGGACTCTTTACTCTAATTGTAATGGCCATACTTAAAACTGCCAAAAGACCAGATATGGCAATATAATCCTTAACTAGGTCTTCCAATGAAACCAAAAAGAAAGATGTAGCAAGAATTATTATTACCTTAGTTGTGTTTCTAATATGAGTAGAGTTTTTAAATCGATATTCAAAAATATTGTAAAGTATAATTCCAAATATAACTCCAACGACTATTCCCATAACTATTGAAACGGGAATTTTTAATAACTCCATATAATTAAAAGAATTGTTTTGTGCAAGGCCTAAAAATGTTGAGAATAAAACAATTACAAATATATCGTCCATTGATGATCCTGCAAGAATCATCTGAGGAATTGCCTTGTCTGTACCAATTTTCTTTTCAATTAGACTTACCATTCTAGGAACTACAACAGCGGGAGACACTGCAGAAAGAACAGCACCCATAAGAGCCGCTTCAACTAATGGTATATTGAAGATAAGCTTTGCAAAGATACTATAGCCTATGATTTCAAAAGTTGCAGGCAAAAATGAAAGCAGTATGGCAGGCCTTCCAACTTTAATCAAGTCCTTTAAGTCCAAGGCAAGTCCAGCTTTTAAAAGTATAACTATTAACGCAATCTTTCTTAATTCTCCTGAAATACTTAAAAGTTTTTCATCAAACAAATTTAATACAAAGGGTCCTAAAAGAATTCCCGTAAGTATCATTCCAACAATTTTTGGAAGTTTTATTTTTTCACAAATACTTCCAGCTATTAGGCTCAATATTAGAGCAAGCGATAAAGATAAAATCATATTTCCTCCTAAAAATTATTCTCAATAAAAAAGCTGACAACTCCTGCGCTTGGCAGAAGTCATCAGCAAAATTGCGGTTTAGATTAACAAGGGAGAACTTCATTCCCATTATGGCGCGTCATAGAGGATTCGAACCCCTGGCCTTTCGGTCCGTAGCCGAACGCTCTATCCAGCTGAGCTAATGACGCATATAAGTAAAACTCAGAAATATTCTGAGTCTTAATGGAGCGGAAGACGAGACTCGAACTCGCGACCCTCGCCTTGGCAAGGCGATGCTCTACCACTGAGCCACTTCCGCATATTTTATTTGTACAATCAATATGGTGGGCGGTACAGGGCTCGAACCTGTGACCCCCTGCTTGTAAGGCAGATGCTCTCCCAGCTGAGCTAACCGCCCATATTGTATGGTGACCCTACCGGGATTCGAACCCGGGATACCGCCGTGAAAGGGCGATGTCTTAACCGCTTGACCATAGGGCCATAAAATATATGCATAATTTATGCTTATTGATTTGTTAAAGTTTATTTTTATAGCGGTTACCGCTTTCTAGACCTAACTTAGCGAACGTAGTGAGCTTTAGTAGGTCTGATGCAACCTGTTTCCCAAGAGGCGTAGCCGATTGGTAGAAACAGTCTGCTGACCATAGGGCCATATAAATTAGAAAGTTGAAGCGATATCACTTCAAACTTTCCAATTTGATTTGGTAGCGGAGAACGGATTTGAACCGCTGACACTGCGGGTATGAACCGCATGCTCTAGCCACCTGAGCTACTCCGCCACATGGAGCTGATGAGAGGACTTGAACCCCCAACCTACTGATTACAAGTCAGTTGCTCTACCAATTGAGCTACATCAGCATATTTATTTAGTTAGGGTACTTCTGCACCAACTTAAAAGTTACTATTAGATTATAGCATAAAGTTTAACAAAATAATAGTGTTTTCTTAACATTTTGCTTAATATGTTTTTAAAAATAAAATGGCGACCTTGATCGGGCTCGAACCGACAACCTAAGGCGTTCTTGACCTAACTTAGCGAACAAAGTGAGCTTTAGTAGGTCACATACAACCTGTTTCCCAAGAGGCGAAAGCCGATTGGTTGAAACAGTCTGTAAAGGCTCGCCTGGCACGCTTGCCCTATCTGTCTTATTTTAATAAAGTAATTTTGGCGACCTTGATCGGGCTCGAACCGACGACCTCCAGCGTGACAGGCTGGCATTCTAACCAACTGAACTACAAGGCCATATGTCTTTTTACTTTAATTAAAATTTATTGAATTATCTACTGTTAAATTTAAATGTTGGGTACCAACTTCTAGACCTAACTTAGCGAACTTTGTGAGCTCTAGTAGGTCTGATGCAACCTGTTTCCCAAGAGGCGTAGCCGATTGGTTGAAACAGTCTGCTGAACTACAAGGCCATACATCTTTATACTTTATTAAATTTT